>NZ_JBEZJL010000112.1:0-28044 GCF_040651755.1 Actinomadura sp. NPDC048394
GCCCCCCCCCGCCCCCGCCCCCGTCAAGCTCAACTCCCCCGCCGCCCCCCCCCCCGCGCCAACGCACGCGCCCCCGCGGTTCTGAGAACCGCGGGGCCGCTTCCTTTGGAATCCGTCAGCCGGCGCGCTTGGTGCGGGCGCGCTGGCGCTCGCGCTCCTTCGCGTCCAGCACGACCTTGCGGATGCGGACGTTCGCCGGGGTCACCTCGACGCACTCGTCCTCGCGGCAGAACTCGAGCGCCTCCTCCAGCGACAGGACCCGCGGCGGGGTGAGGCGCTCCAGCTCGTCACCGGTGGAGGAGCGCATGTTCGTGAGCTTCTTCTCCTTGGTGATGTTGACGTCCATGTCGTCGGAGCGGGAGTTCTCCCCGACGATCATGCCCTCGTACACCTCGGTGGTCGGCCCGACGAAGAACGTGCCGCGCTCCTGCAGGTTCGTGATCGCGTACGCGGTCGCGGCGCCGGACCGGTCGGCGACCAGCGAGCCGGACGGCCGGGTGCGCAGCTCGCCGAACCAGGGCTCGTAGCCCTCGAACACGTGGTGCGCCATGCCGGTGCCGCGGGTCTCGGTCATGAACTCGGTGCGGAACCCGATCAGGCCGCGCGCCGGGACCAGGAACTCCATCCGGATCCAGCCGGTGCCGTGGTTCGTCATGTGCTCCATGCGGCCCTTGCGGACCGCCATCAGCTGCGTGACCGCGCCGAGGTGCTCCTCGGGGATGTCGACGGTGAGCCGCTCGACCGGCTCGTGCTTCTTCCCGTCGATCTCCTTGGCGACCACCTGCGGCTTGCCGACGGTCAGCTCGTAGCCCTCCCGGCGCATGTTCTCGACCAGGATCGCGAGGGCCAGCTCGCCGCGGCCCTGCACCTCCCAGGCGTCCGGGCGCTCGGTCGGCAGCACCCTGATCGACACGTTGCCGACCAGCTCCCGGTCGAGGCGGTCCTTGACCATCCGGGCGGTGACCTTGGTGCCCTTCTCCCGGCCCGCCATCGGGCCGGTGTTGGTGCCGATCGTCATGGAGATCGCCGGCTCGTCCACCGTGATCAGCGGCAGCGGGCGCGGGTCGTCGGGGTCGGCGATGGTGTCGCCGATCATGATCTCCGGTATGCCGGCGATCGCGATGATGTCGCCCGGGCCCGCCTCGTCGGCGGGCTTGCGGGTCAGCGCCTCGGTCATCAGCAGCTCGGTGATCTTCACCTTCTCGATGCTGCCGTCGTGCCGGCACCACGCGACCTGCTGGCCCTTCTTGATCGTCCCGGCGTGCACCCGGCACAGCGCGATCCGGCCCAGGTAGCTGGACGCGTCCAGGTTCGTCACGTGCGCCTGCAGCGGCGCGTCCGGGTCGAACGACGGCGCCGGGATCGTCTCGGTGATGACCTTGAACAGCGGCTCCAGGTCCTCGCTGTCGGGCATGGCGCCGTCGGCGGGCTTGTCCAGCGACGCGCGGCCCGCGCGGCCCGAGGCGTACACGATCGGGAAGTCGATCTGGTCCTCGGCGGCGTCGAGGTCCATGAACAGCTCGTACGTCTCGTCCACGACCTCGTCGATGCGGGCGTCGGGCCGGTCGGTCTTGTTCACGACGAGGATCACCGGCAGCTTCGCCTCGAGCGCCTTGCGCAGCACGAACCGGGTCTGCGGCAGCGGCCCCTCGCTGGCGTCCACCAGCAGGACGACGCCGTCCACCATGGACAGGCCGCGCTCGACCTCGCCGCCGAAGTCGGCGTGGCCGGGCGTGTCGATGATGTTGATCGTCAGGCCGTTGTGCCGGACGGCCGTGTTCTTCGCGAGAATGGTGATGCCCTTCTCGCGCTCCAGGTCGTTGGAGTCCATGACGCGGTCGTCGACGTCCTGGTTCTCGCGGAAGGCACCGGACTGCCAGAGCATGGCGTCGACCAGCGTCGTCTTGCCGTGGTCGACATGGGCGACGATCGCGACGTTCCGGAGGTCGTCGCGCGTGGAGATGGGCATGCGGGCTCGCCTTGCGTGAGAGTTCGGGAGTCGCCGCAGACGCGCGGCTGCCACCATTCTACTTGGCGCTCGGCACCGCCCGCTCAGAGCCGCCCGTTCCCCGCCGCACGGCCCCCTCGTCCCCTGCCTCACACCGGCCCCGATTGGCCATCTTTGCCCATCCTTTGTAATCTTCCCGAGATCCGGTCGTCCGGAGCCCCACCCCCCGGGGCTGCGATCGGACCGCCGAATCCCCCGCGGCACCCACCCGCGGGCGAACCGGGGACCCATCCCCCTGGGGTGAATCGACGCACGTCGTAGGGCGACTCCTGGCCCGAACCCGTCAGCTAACCCGGTAGGCGAGCGAGGAGAGGAGAGCACCGGCTTGGCACCGGACCCCCGTTCCCGGCGGCGCGTCGCGCCGGCCGCGACCACCGCCGCAGTGCTGATCATCGGCCTCGGCACCACCGCGCCCGTCGCCGCGCACGCCGCGACCCCCTTCGGCCCCGCCGCCGCTCCGCAGGCGTCCGGCACGCCCAGCCCCCTCCCCACCACGGAGAAGGGGCTGAAGCAGAGCCTCAAGGAGCTGAACGACGAGGCCGAGACGCTGACCGAGCAGTTCAACAAGACCCGCGTCGACCTCGGCCGCGCCGTCAAGGCCGAGAAGTCCGCCACCGCGTACGCGCAGCGGCTGCTCCAGCAGACCGAGCCCGCCCGCCAGCGGCTCGCGCAGCTCGCCGCCGCCAACTACATGAGCGGCGGGCCCGACGCGATCTTCAGCTCCGGCGGCAGCGCCGACAGCCTCTCCGACTCGGCTTACCTCCAGCAGAACCAGGCCACCACCGTCCTCGCGCTGCAGAAGCAGGTCGACCAGGCCGAGGCCGCGCAGCGCGCCGCGCAGGAGCGCACCGAGCAGGTCAAGCAGGCCCAGGCCAAGGTGGTGGCCGCCCGCAAGGCCGCCAAGGCCAAGGTGAGCGAGGTCATGAAGCGCCTCGACAAGCTCACCACCACCCACACCACCGACCCCAAGTCGGGCCTCACCGCCACGATCAAGGGCTCGGACCTGCCCGCGAAGATGGCCCGCAAGGCCCTCACCAAGCTCGGCAGCCCGTACGTCTGGGGCGCCGCCGGCCCGAGCTCCTTCGACTGCTCCGGCCTCGTCGTGTGGGCGTACGCCCAGGTCGGCAAGCCCGGCCTGCCGCACTACACCGGCGATCTCTACCAGCTCGGCACCAAGGTGGACCGCTCCTCGCTGCGCGCCGGCGACCTGGTCTACTTCGGCAGCAACCTCCACCACATGGGCATCTACGTCGGCGACGGCAAGTTCCTGCAGGCCCCCCAGACGGGCGACGTGGTGAAGATCTCCAAGCTCTCCACCCGCTCCGACTACGCGGGCGCGAACCGGATCTCCTAGCCCCCGCCGGCGCGGGATCCCCGCGCCGGGAGGGCCGCCGTCAGCGGAGGTCGGCTTCCAGCTCGGCGATGACGGGACGGTCGCCGGGGAGCCACGCGACGTCGTACAGGTCGTCGCGGGCGAGCCAGCGCAGGGCCAGGTGTTCCAGGGCCCGCGGCTCGCCCTCGACGATCTCGGCGGTCCAGACGCGCAGCAGCGCGCGCTCGCTCAGCCGCCAGTC
Source organism: Actinomadura sp. NPDC048394 (assembly GCF_040651755.1). Classification (NCBI taxonomy): domain Bacteria; kingdom Bacillati; phylum Actinomycetota; class Actinomycetes; order Streptosporangiales; family Thermomonosporaceae; genus Actinomadura; species Actinomadura sp. NPDC048394. The sequence goes on from NZ_JBEZJL010000112.1 coordinate 3,583, forward strand.
GCCGCCGACGCGGCGGACCGGGCGGATCTTGATCGCGAGCTCCTCGTGGCACTCGCGGACCACGGCGTCCTCGTCGGACTCGCCCGGGTCCACCTTGCCGCCCGGCAGCTCCCAGCCACCGGCCATGTGCGGCGGCTCGGCCCGCTGCGCGGCGAGCAGCCGCCCGTCCCGGATGATCGCGGCGCCCACGACGACCAGATCGGCGATGGTGACCAGCCCCTTCCAGAGTCCCTATCCGTCTGAGACGGCCGCCCGGGGCCGGACGGTTCCGGCGCGGACCGTCTCGACCTGACGGGTCGCCTCCTCGACGATCCTCTCAAGGTGGTCGCCGTGGGCGCCGCGCCAGTACACCTGGCCGCAGCCGGCGCACCGGCCGTAGACGTCGTAGCTGCGGCGGGTGCCGGCCTCCAGGTCGCGCTCGATCTCCTCCTTGTCGACGGGGACGAGGACGCCGTTGCAGGCGGTGCAGCGCGTCCAGGGGCTGAGGACGGGCGCGAAGCGGTCCAGGAGGTCGCGGAGCTGGTCGTCGGGCCGGGACCCGCGGACGTAGGCGCCGAACCAGAGCGCGCGGCGGCGCAGCAGCCCGCGGTCCTGGGTGAGCAGGACGCGGCGCTCGGCGTTCGCCTGGACGACCAGGGACGGGTCGTCCATGTCGTTGTGGTAGGCGGTGTCGAGGCCGAGCAGCCGCATCCGGCGCGCGAGCGTGCCCAGGTGGACGTCGAGGAGGAAGCGCGGCGCGTCCTGACCCGGCTCCAGCGGGACGGGCTGGGGGCGGGAGACGGGCTCCACCTCCACCTCGTCGCCGGCCGCGGGGCGGGCGGACGGCTCCACGGTCTCGCCGCGGACGGCCAGCCGGCCGATCTCGGGGAGCGGGACTCCGAGCGACTCCACGATGTGCCCGAGCGTGGACGTCCCGTCCCACGGCACCCGGCTCACCGGTTCGCGGCGGGTGGCGGGCAGGAACATCAGCAGGTCGTCGGCGATGCGGACGCGTATCTCGGACTCCACGCCGCCAGCATGCCACGCGCCTGCGACGATCCCCGCCCGATTATTCGCCGGTGATGCGGGCCGCCGCGCCCCGCAGCGTGTCCAGCAGGGACGGGACGTCGTGGCCCCGCAGCACTCCCCCGCGCTTGATCACCCGGCCGCCGACCAGGACCGTGTCGACGTGCCGCGTCTCGGCGGACAGGACGACGGCCGCGATCGGGTCGTGCGCCGCCGCCATGCCGAGGGTGTCGGTGCGCAGGACGATCAGGTCGGCCTGCTTGCCGGGGGTGAGGGACCCGGTGACGCCGGCGAGCCCGGCCGTCTCGGCGCCGCCGAGGGTCGCGGCGCGGAGGGCCTCGGCGGTGGTGAACCAGGCGCCGTCGCCGTCCGGGCGGGCGCGTTCGAGGAAGTACGCCGCGCGCATGACGCCGAACATGTCGCCGGGCCCGCTGGCGACGGTGTCGCAGCCGAGGCCGGTGGGGACGCCCGCGGCGTGCGAGCGGCCGGTGGCCGGGTCGCCGATGCCGAGCGCCGCCTCCACGCCGGGGGTGGCGGAGACGGTGCCGCCGTTGGCGGCGATCCTCTTGAAGTCGTCGCCGGTGTAGAAGTTGGCGTGCACGTACATGGCGGGATGGCCGATCAGGCCGTTGTCCTCGAGGAACGCCAGTCCGCGCGCCGCGCTCTCGGCGCCGTGTCCGCCCATGTGGACGGTGACCGGCAGATCGAGGTCGCGGGCCAGCCGCCATTCGGCGAGCGCGCGTTCCTCACCGGCGATTTCTGAGCCGAGCGCCGCCATCCACATCGAGATGTTCCCGGGCGGCGCGTCGAAGTACTCGCGGCGGACCCGGGTCGTCTCGGCGGCGAGCGCGGTGAGGTCGTCGCCACCGCCGTAGCAGTAGCCGAACACGGCGCGGATGCCGGACGCGCGGAGCGCCGCGATGTCGGCGTCGGTGTGGTCGGGGCTGAACATGATGTGCGACCAGTCGACGACGGTCGTGATGCCGGAGTCGAGGCATTCCAGCGCGCCGGCGAGGGTGCCGCTGTACACGTCGTCGGGCCGGTAGCGGGGCGCCAGCTCGCCGAGGACGCGCTGCAGGTAGACGGGCAGCGTGCTGTCGGGGAGGGTGGCGCGGATCGCGGTCTGCCAGGTGTGCCGGTGCGTGTCGACGAAGCCGGGCATCACGATGCGGCCCGCCGCGTCCAGGATCTCGGCGCCCGCGGGCGGGACGAGGTCGGGGCCGACGGCGGCGATCCGGCCGTCCTCGACGAGGACGTCCGCGCGTCCGAGGACCCTGGGCGCGGGCGCCGTGTCGATGACCGTGCCGTTGCGGAGGAGAAGCGATGTCATGCCGTAAAGCTTAGAAAGAAGCTTTTCAGAAAGGAATACCGCGACCGGTATCCTCGGCTTGTGCGCGATGACGACGGCGGCCGCCGTGACGAGGTGGACGAGCTGGCCGCGGCCTGGCGGCGGGACGGCCTCGGCGAGGACGTCATCGCGATGCTGGAGGTCAGCAAGCGCGCGGCGCGGATCGGGGCGCTCGTTCAGCAAGCGCTGCGCGGGGAGCTGGCCGACCTCGGGCTCACCTACGCCGAGTTCGAGGTGCTGACGGTGCTGAACCGGGCCGGGAAGCCGTACCGGCTGAGGCCGAGCGAGCTGACCCGGTCGGCGTTCCTCACCTCCGGCGGCACGAGCAACGTGCTGCAGCGGCTGCAGAAGGCGGGCTACGTCGAGCGGGAGGCCAACACCGGCGATGCCCGCAGTAGGTTCGTCCAGCTCACGCCGGAAGGCCTGCGGGTCACGGCGCTGGCCTTGGACGCCTCGGCGCGCGCACACAGGGAGGCGATGGCCGGGGTACCGGCGGAGGCGGTCCGCGACGCCGCCGACGCGCTGCGCGACATCCTGCTCGTGATCGGCAAGCGGCGGTTCCGGTGACCAATCGCCCGATCCGTGCCGAATCACCGGTGACGCGCTCGGCAACTTCCCCTGAATTGACGGGATCGACCGTGACGCGGCGAACCGTCCGGGCGACACTCGCCCCATGACGACCCCCCGCCACCGGCTCCGCCGCGCGCTCCTGCCGGCCGTCCTGCTCGTCGCAGGGCTCACCGGCCCCGCGGCGCACGCCGCCACCGCCACCGCACCCGCTCCCGCCCCGTCCACCGCCGCCGTCGCCGTCGCCGACATCTGCGAGTCGACGCTCCCGTCGCAGGCCGACGACACGATCGCCCTGATCGACAAGGGCGGCCCGTTCCCGTACCCGCAGGACGGCACCGTCTTCCAGAACCGCGAAGGCCTGCTGCCGCAGGAACCCCAGGGCTACTACCACGAGTACACGGTGAAGACGCCGGGCAGCTCGACGCGCGGCGCCCGCCGCATCATCACGTCCGACGACCTCGGCCACGACGGGATGTACTGGACGCCCGACCACTACAGCACGTTCTACGACATCGACTTCGGCTGCTGAGCCCGCCGATCCGGCACCGGACGCCCCGGCCGCCCGCCGGGGCGTCCCCGGTCAGCCGCCCGGCTGCTGCTGCGCGGCCAGCTCCGCGACCTTGCCCTTGAGCTTCGGGCTGGCCAGCGGGCGCGTCACGCCCACCCAGTCGGGCCGCTTGTAGGTCTTCACGCCGATCGCGGGCACGCACGACGAGCAGCTCGCCACGATCATCTTGCCCTTGCCGATGACCATCCCGACATGGCCGGGATTGTCCGCCGACGTGCCCGGCCCGGAGTTGAAGAACACCAGGTCGCCGGGCTGCTCCTTGCCCTTGGCGATCTTCAGCCCGAACGGCCACTGCTCGAACGTGGTGCGCGGGATGCCGAGCCCCGCCGCCCGGTACGCCGCCTGCACCAGGCTGGAGCAGTCCCACGCGTCCGGGCCGGTCGCGCCGAACACGTACGGCTTCCCGCGCTGCGCCAGCGCGAACGCGATGATCTTCTGGACGAGCGCGCTCGCGTTCGCCGGCAGGTCGTTGTCCTGGCAGTCGACGCCGTTGGACTGCACGACCTTGAAGTCGCCTCCGCCGTACCGCTTCGCCCACGCCAGGACCATGTTCACGTAGTCCCACGAGTGGTTGTACTGGAAGATCGCCGTCTTCATCCGCTGCGGGGCACCGTTGTGCTTGAGGTAGGCGGCGGCGGTCGGGATCGCGTCGGCCGGGTCGTAGCGGTCCTTCTTGCCGTCCTTGTTCCCGTCCACCGCGAAGGACTTGAACGTCGGGTCCAGGAACTGCATCGGCCCGCCCGCGCCGGCGTAGTTCTCGCCGCTGTGCACGCCCTGCGCGTTCGACGTGCCGTGCCCCGTCTCGACCTCGCCGATGCCCGCGAGGACGTTCCACGGGATGCCGTAGTCCTTGCCGGCCTTCTTGTACAGGTCGAGGTAGTTCGCCGGGATCGACTTCGCGTCGCCCGCCTCCGCGGGCTGCGCGCCCGCCCCGGAGGTGTCGACGCAGCCGCCGTTCACGCTGCCGCCGAACATGAACTGGCTCGCGCCGAACAGGATCGGAACGAAGATCAGCGCGACGAACAGCGCCGCGGCGGCGGCGAGCGCGCACGCCGCCAGCACCCGTTTCGGGGTCATCCGGTGTCCCCCGCCTGCCCCGCGTCGGCGGGCGCGAACGCGTACACCTTCAGCGACCCGCCGTCGCGCGACACGGTCACCGCGTACTGCTTGCTGTCGCTGCTCGCCGTCCCGTTCCTGGTGAGCTGCTGCTTGCCCGTCACCAGGAAGATGATCGAGTTGTTCTCGATGGTGCGGACCTGGTCGAGCGACGCGCCGCCCTGCGCGACGACCTGCTCCTTGCGGCGCTCGTCCTGGATCCCCGGCGCCGCCGCGCCCGCCTCCAGCTGGCCGCGCAGGTCATCGGTGACCAGGCCGGACAGCCGGCCGATGTAGGCGGACGGGTCCTCGTCGTAGCGGTACGTCCCGTACGCCGCGACGAACCGCTGCGCCAGGTCCGCGGCGGCCGCGAAGTCCTGCTGCGAGAACGGCAGCAGCCGGTAGATGTCGAAGTTCTTCGGGTCGACGGTGCTGTGGATCCCCGGCGGCGGCGACGCCGGGGCGCTCGGGCCCGCCGTCACCGTCGCGCTCGGCCGCGCGTCCGCCTTCTCGTGGCCGTGCTCCGGCGCCGCCACCGTCAGGTAGACGCCGACGGCGGCGAGCACCACCACGAGCCCTGCGAACAGGAGCTTGCGCTGGCGGTCGTTCAGGTTCATCACTCGTCCCGGTCGGACTCGCCGGAGCGGGGCTCGACCGGACGCAGCCAGAACGGGATCGGCGGGCCCTCCTCGGAGCCGCGCCGGCCCCACAGCGGCGGCGGCGCCTGCCGCCCGCCCGGACCGCCGTTCGACGGCGCGGCACCGCCGCCGCCCGCACCGGCGCGCGGCCGGGGGACGTTCGACGCCGGACCGCCCGACCCACCGGAGCCGCCCGACCCGCCGGAGCCGCCCGACCCGCCGGAACCGCGTGCCGGAGCGCCGCCGCCGGAGCCGCCGCCCGCGCGGCCGCGGCCGCGCTCGGTCGAGCCGGACGAGCGCCCGCCGCCGGAGAACCAGCCGCCGCGCCCGCCACCGGACCCGTTGCCGGAACCCCCTCCGGAGCCGCCGTTGGAACCGCCACCGGAGCCGCCGCCGGACGACCCACCGGAGCCGCCCGAGCCGCCGGAACCACCGCCGGTGACCCCGCCGCCTCCGCCGCGGCCGGCCCAGGACGTCGGACGCGGCGTACCGCCACCGGAGCCCGCACCGCCGGACGGCTTAGCGCCACCCGACACCGAGCCGCCACCGCCCGCGCGCGCGCCCGAGCCCCCGCTCGGCCGCGCGACGATCGCGCCGGCACCGGCGCCTGCACCGCCACCGGCCGTACCGCCCTTGGCCGCCTGCGCGTCGACGACCTTCGCCGTCCGCGACGGCAGGTTCAGCGGGGGCGCACCGCGCCGGGACCGCCCCGGCCCCGCGGCGACGCCGCCGGTCCGCGGCTTCGCGGCGAGCACCGGCGCCTCCTCGGGCGACGGCCCGTCCCCGGCCCCGGCCGTGGTGATCCCCGCCCGCCGGTCGGCCGCCGCGGCGCCCGCACCGGCCGTCGCGTCCGCCAGGGCGCCCGCCCCGGCCGCGTCCGCCGCCGCGTCCCGCTTGCCCGCCCAGCGGCCCAGCCGGTACCCGGCCGCGCCCGGCACCACGGCGCCCGCCACGGCCGCCGTGTTCTTGCGCGCCTCCGCGACCGACTTGTCCAGGTGCGCCTCGCTCTTCTCCCGCGACCCGACCGCCGAGTAGCCGACCGCCGAGAACAGGTGCTGGAACGGCTTGCGGTAGATGAACGCCGCGAACGTCACCAGCGCGATCAGCAGGATCTGCAGGCCCCACGGCAGCGTCTCGCCGAGGATCAGCCCGTACGCCCACAGCAGCAGCGCCAGCACGCCGATCAGCGCCGCCTGTTTCAGCAGCATCGACAGCAGCAGCTCCAGCCATCTGACCGCGATCACCCGGCCGATCCCCGGATGGATCCCGATCCCGAGGAAGATCGGCCCCGCCACCAGCAGCAGCAGGAACGCGATCTTCACCACGATCAGCGCGATCGCGATCACCATGATCAGCAGCCCGGCGACCAGCGCCGCGAACAGCCCGCCGAACGCCACCGCCAGCCGGTTCTGCCAGCTCTTGCCCTGGAACAGCGAGTACGTTCCGGGATAGTCGTCCTTGATGGTCTTGGCGACGCTCTTGTAGTCGTCCGCTTTCTGCCCGAGATCGGGTTTCTCCGTGCCGTACGACTCCGGCAGGTCCACCGCCTGCGACGACAGCAGCTTGTCCGCGTTCTCCTTGACGATCTTCGCGTTCGGGTCGGTGGTGCCGAACTCGCCCTGCAGCCACGGCTTGCAGACGAGGGCCACCCACAGCCCGTTCGCGTTGCGGGTCGTCGCGTCCAGGTTCGCCGACGCCATCGGGTCCGGCTTGCCGTCCGGCGGCGGGATGCATCTGCCGCCCTTCGTGTCGCTCTGCGGCAGCGCCGCGTTGAACGCCGCGCTCGTCGCCGACGACACCTTCGTGCCCAGCGTGGTGAAGTCCGCGGGCCGCGCGATCAGCCAGATCAGCGCCACCATCGCGGCGACCATCCACACCACGCCCTCGGTGACCTTGCTCGCCCGCCGCCGGACCAGGCCCCACCAGGCCAGCCACATCGCGCCGAGGATGACCACCCACGACCAGTAGCGCGCGTTGAACGTCTTGCCCATGCCGCTGATCACGCCGTCGACGGTGCTCTTCAGCCAGCCGAGCAGCGACTCCGACGCCGCCGCCTGGTAGATGCTGATCGTCGTCCGGTCGACCGCCCGGACCAGCGTGAACGTCGTGTTGGCGATCGCGTTGCCCATCATCGCCATCGCGTCCGAGCAGCCCATGTCGACCGCGTACCAGGTCTGCCCGGCCGTGCCGTACCGGTCGTAGTAGGTCAGCTGGTCGCCCGGCGTCTTCTGCAGCTTCGCGTCCGGGTAGCCGGGCGGCTTGATCATCCCGTCCGTCCCGGACCCGTACTGCTCCGGCGCCGGATTGTCGGCCGGACGGCACGAGTCGTTGGGACTGGGCAGCGGGATGGACGCGGAGGCCGGGGACACCGGGCTGACCAGGAACAGCGCCAGCATGATCAGCAGCACCGCGGAGCGGCGGCTGCGCGGGCGGTGCCGCCGGCGGGTGCGGCGGCGGCGCAGGTCGAGGCGTTCGCCGGGCGAGCGCTGCAGGCGCTCCGTCCGGACGCGGGGACCCGTCATCGGCTGACCTCCTCGACCTCGGCCCCCGCTGCGGTGAGTTCGGAACGCCCGGGATGGGACCGGGTCGGGTTGGTGTCCAGCCATCTCCGCAGCTCCTCGGAGATGAGGTCGACGCCGATCCGGCCGGCGCGCCCGTCGAGGTCGCGGAAGATGCACTCGCCGTTGCCGAGGTTGCGCAGCACGGCCTTGTGCTCGTCGGACGACTCGACCCCGAGCAGCGACATCACGTTGCCCACCTCGACCCGTTCGGTTGACCGGAAGGAGAACACCGACGACAGACAGTTGGTGACCTGCTCGTTCAGCAGGTCGCCCGCGTTCTGGGAGACGAGGATCAGCGCGGTGTTGCGGGACCGCCCCATCCTCGACACCTCGGGCACGAGCTTGGCGCCCTCGGGGGTGGACGTGATCGCCCACGCCTCGTCCAGGAAGATCGCCTTCGGCAGCCGGCGGTCGATGCCGTGCATCAGCCGCCGCGCGAACTGCGACACCAGGTACATCAGCGCGACTGACAGGCGCTGCTCGTAGGAGTAGTCCTCGCGGGAGATCGCGACGTCGGGGAGGGTGAGGCCGCCGAGGGTGAACACGGTCGTCCAGCCGGCGGTGTCGATGCGCTCGCCGCCGGACGGGTCGAAGCACAGCCGGGCAAGGTGCATCTCCGACATCGACCGCAGCACCGCGCCGAGGTTCTTGGACGCGGGGTCGGAGGCCTGCTCCAGGTGGTCGACGACGCGGCCGAGGGACGGCTGGTCGGCGTTCGCGACGGCGCCGACCGCCTGGATCATCGCGGACTCGCGCTCCTCCGACATGCGCGGAAGCAGGAGCCGCAGCGTCTCGGTCGCCATGGTCTTCTTGGTGGCGAGGTCGTCGCCGAACGAGAACGGGTCGAGCAGCCCGGGCGCGGCGGACCCGAGCGGCAGGATCCGCGCCTTGCGTCCGCGCGCCTTCAGCAGTTCGACCAGCGACTCGGCGTCGCCCTTAGGGTCGATGGCCGCGATCGTGACGCCGCGCAGCGCCATCTGGTAGATGAGCAGCAGCGCGAGGGTCGTCTTGCCGCCGCCGGGCTCCCCGGTGATCGCGACGGCGGTCGGACGGTTCCGGGCCGCGGCGACGAGCGGGTCGAAATGGACGATCGACCGGGCCCGCCCGAGCGTCTCGCCGATGTACGGGCCGATCCAGCCCTCGTCGTTCTCGTCCGTCCGGTCGCCGAGGTCGACGGTCGCGACGGGCATCCCGCCCGCGATGGTGCGCAGCGGCTGCCGCTGCGCGTACGCGTTCAGCCGGATCTGGTCGCCCGGCAGCGACTCCAGGAACAGCGAGAACTGGTCGCCGGTCGAGTTGACGACGTCGATGCCGATGTCGCGGTAGTGCTCGACGACCGCGTCGACCCGCTGCGCGAGCAGGTCCTCGGTGGGCGCGGACACGATCAGCCGGTGCCACCCGTACACGAACGGGAGGCGCTCCTTGGTGATGCCGTGCTCCAGCATCCGCGCCGCGTCGATCTGCTCCGCGAGCGCGATCGGCGCCTCCGCGCCCGCCTCCCGGATGTGCTGGTCCATGTCGCGGGCGTGCGCGAGCTTCCGCGACACGTCCTTGGACGCCTTCGCCGGGGGGATCAGCTTCATCCGCGCGCTGATCTCGACGGGGAACGGCAGCGCGTCCGCGTAGTGGAACCACGGCTCGCCGTCCGGGAACGGCATCATGTCCGGGAACCGGGCGAACGACAGGTACGCGACATAAGACGCGGCCGTCGCGCCGCCGCCCGCGCCCGTGAAGTTCGGCTGCTCGATCCGCAGGTACGAGCGGCCGTTGTGGATCGCGCCCTCCACCAGCGACTCGATCTCGCCCTTGCCCCACGTCCGGCGCGGCACCGCCGACGGCGGCGGGTCGGCGAGCGACCCCGTCACCGCGTGCTGGAACAGCCACGCCACCTCGGTGGACGTCGCGTGCCGGGCGTACAGCGCGGACCCGCCGAGGGCCCGGCCGATCCGCTCGGCCTGGTCCGTCCAGCGCCCGATCTCCCGCTTGTCGATCGCGTCGTCGTTGACGCCGAGGACCTTCTCGCTGCGCTTGTAGAACCCGAGGAGCTGCGACACCACCCCGCCGGACAGGTGCGCGCCCATCCCGCGCGGGCCGAGCCGCACCCCGAGGTAGACCTCCTTGGTCCAGAAGTCCTTCGCCCACACGTGCGCGTAGGTCTCCTCGAGGTACTCCCGCCACCCGGCGCCGCCGTCGGACGTCCGGTCCAGCGCGAGCGCCCACTCCGCCGCCGGGTACGTGCGGTGCGCGATCCGCAGGTGCACCTCGGCGTCCTGCATCCGGATCCCGGCGAGCGCGATCGTGATGTTGGTGGCGAGCGCCTCCCGCTCCTCGCCGGTGGTGAACTCGTAGGACACCGTGGGCAGCCGGAAGTACGCCCAGGCGGCACCGTCGGTGAGCAGCACGCGGTCGTCGAAGTACCGCACGGCCAGCCGGCTGGCCTTGCTCATGCCGTCCTCCCGACCCTGGTCCTGACCAATGATTCTCCCGATCGGCGTGCGGCTGCGAAGGGCTGGCGGGGAGAGTGTTCACGGTCCGGGCGGACACGGGCGTCAGGCGCGCCCGCCACGCTCGCGCCCGTCCGGCCGGCTCGGTGCCCGCGAGGGGCGCTCATCGGGTGGCCTCCTGCTCCTGCTGAAGCTCCTGGTAACGCTCGGGCACGACGGTGAACCCGCCGGCGACCACACCGGCGAGGGCAAGATAGGCACGGCGCGTCGGCGCGCGCAACGACTTGAGCTCGTTGCGCGGGGCGCGGTCCATGCTGAGGTGATCGTCCCACGGGATCCGCACGAGGGCACGGCAACGCCCCCGCGCGACGGCCTCCGCCTGCTCGACGTCGTCCATGCTGCGGCGGGACACCCCGTTGATGACCGTGACGGCGCGGGACCGCAGCTCCTCGTACCCGTGCCCGTCCAGCCACTCGAACGTCATCGCCACCGCGCGCGGCGCGTCCGCGCTGGCGGGCGCGACCAGCACGATCTGGTCGGCGTACGGCAGCACCCGCGCGACGATCGCCGCCGCGGTGTCCAGCAGCGTCACCGAGTAGAACTTGTCGATCGTGCGGATCGCGAGCGCGTAGTCGCGGTCGTCGAGCGCCTGCAGCGGGTTCTTCCCGGCCGCGATGACGTCCAGGCCCGACTTGGCCTGCGAGGTGTAGCGGCGCATCGCGGTGAGGCTGCCGACCTGGTCGGCGCGCGTGATCAGCGAGGTCAGCGTCTCGTTGGTCTCGCTGCGCGTCCGCCGCGCGAGCGCGCCCGGCCCGGGGTTCACGTCGACCGCGACGACCGGCTCCCCGTTGTGCTGCGCGAACGTGTGCCCGAGCATCAGCGCGGTGACGGTCTGCCCCGCGCCGCCCGTGCAGCCGAGCACCACGACGTGCCGCGTCCCGTGGAACGGCTGCTGCAGCCGCTGCTGGTACTCGGCGTCGACCTCGCCGTGCCCGCCGCCGACGGCCTGGATCAGCCGGCGCAGGCCGCCGGTCGTGACCTCGTGCTCCGGCCCCGGCGGGGTGATCGCGGGGCCGTGCGCGGGCGGCGCCGGAGGCGGCGGCAGCGGCCTCGGCCGGACCGGCAACTGCGGCTGCGACCGCACCTCGCGCGGCGGCGCCTGTTCCTCCGCCGGCTCCGGCACCTGCGGGTGCTGGGGCTGCTGCTGCGGCTGCTGGGGCGGCGGCGGGAGCGGCACGCCCTGGGGCGGCAGGTCCGCGAACGCCTCCGGCGCCTTCCCCGGCTCGGGGACGGGCGGCCACTGCATGCTGTCGGTGGACGCCGGACGCAGCGGCTTCGACAGCCCCTTCGACCACGGCCGGGGCGCTTCCAGGCGCGGCGTCGCCGGGTCCCGCTCCTGCTTGGCGGGCCGCCACTCGTTCTCCTCGCCGGACCCGCCCTGCGGGCCGCCGAACGCCGCGGGCGCGGCGGGGCGGCCCTGCATCGGGATGTCCGGACGTGTGGGCGCCGGCGGCCGCACCACCGGCGGCTGCGCGGGCGCGCCCGGCCCGCCCCGCAGCGGAACCTGCTGCGGCACGTCGGGCCGCGTGGGCCCCTGCGCCGCCGGAGGCCGCTGCTGAACCGGCTGCTGGGGCGCGGGCCGTTGCGGCGGCGGTCCTGCGGGCCTCCGCGGTGCGGCCTTCCACCCGGCGACCTTCTTGTCACCGGGCTCCCCGCCGAACGTCTCGCCCCCCTTGCGCCGCCGCCCGCGCGCCGGCGCAGCGGCCGGGCGCTCGGCGGGGGCGACGGGCGCGGGGCGATCGGCCGGCGCTTCGGCCTCGGCCGCGTGACGGGTCTCCGGCACAGCCGTCTCGGCCGGACGCTCGGCGATGGCAGCGCCGTCCGCCGAAGCCACCGGCTCCTGTACGGGCGCCGGGGACTCAGCGGAAGCGGCGGTCCCAGCCTCCGCAGGCTCCGCAGCGGCGGCTTCGTCCGGTTGCTCGGCCGGGACGGCCAGCGCCTCGGCATCGGCCTCGTGACGCGTCTCCTGCTGCGCGTCTTCCTGGGGACGCTCGGCAGAGGCGGCGCCGCCCGCCGAGACCACCGGCTCCTGCGCGGACGCCGGGGACTCAGCGGCGCCGGCGGTCTCGGCCTGGTCCGCGTGCTGGGGCTCTGGTGCGGGGGTCTCTTCGCGCGGGGTCGGGAGGTCCTCGGGGCGCGGCTGGGGGGTGGTCGGGTCGTTGGTGCCGAAAGGCAGGGGTACGGGGGCCTGGCCGGGGGCCGGGGGCGGGGTGGGGGTCTCGGCCTTGGCGAAGGGGACGGGGCGGCCGAACGAGGCGGGAGCGGCGGGGGCGGCGGGGGCCTGCTGGGGGATGTCCGGGCGGGTCGCCGGGGGGACGGCGGGCCAGATCTCGGCGGACGCGCCGGGGCGGCGGACGCCGGACGCGAGGCCGCGCTTGCCGGAGCCGGCGGCGGCCGGGGGGACCTCCAGCCGGGGCGTCGCCGGGGGCCGTTCGACGTCGGCGGGGTGCGGCTCGGGCCGGACGTCGTCCTCGTGGGAGATGTCGCGTTCGGTGCGGCGCCAGGGCTTGGGCGCCGGGGCCGGGGCGGCGGGGACATCGTACTGGGCGGCGTAGTCCGCGAGCGGGACGGGCCCGTCGGCTAGGGCAGGGCCCGGGACCATGGACGCCGCGGTGGGGACCGCGACGGGCACGGCGGGCGGCGGCGCGGCGGCGGCCCCGGCGGCCGCGACCGGTACGGGTTCGGCGGCGGCCTTGCGGGCGCGGCGGCGGGACTTGACGGCGGCGCGCTCGGGCACGGCGACCGGGGCGGGCGCCTCGGCGCGGCGCCAGACGCGGGCGACGACGACGACCTCGCGGGGCTCGCGGATCGGGGTGAGGCGGCACCAGGTGCGGGGTTCGGCGAGGTAGCGGGTCTGCGAGAGGAGCAGTTCGGTGAGCCGCTTGCCCTCGATGACGGGCCGGGTCGCCAGCCAGGTCAGCACGCCGGGCGGGACGATGTACAGCACGTGCCAGGGCGACTTGAACGGGATCCCGGCGAACCTCAGCAGCAGGATCCAGGGCACGAACACGCCGAGGAACACACCGATCTGGACCAGCGGCAGCGGCATCGGAAGCCGCAGGTCGTACAGCTTGTACAGCCGCTTCTCGATGCGCCATATGTTCGTGTACGTGGGTAGATCCACGCCCCTACTCCCCTAACTGCGCGAGCACGGTGCCGCCTGCCGACCTCCGCGTGGTCAGGTGGCGTCCACCCCGAGGGCCTTGGCGATCGCGCGGGCCGTCGTCTCGATGATGTTCGGCACGTAGAAGACCACTCCGATGCCTATCGCCAGCACGATGAATTGGACGAAACGCGTGATCTCCCGGGTGAACAGAAAGAAGATCGCCACAATGGAGACGATGACGAGGAAGAGCGGGCCGAAGATGTTGCGCAGCCAGTCGGCGAGATTGCCGGTGTTGAGTTCGTCGTTCTTCTGCGGTTCCGCCCAGACCTCGTGCGGAATCGACGCCATGATGTGGTGCAGCATCGACTGATCACCTCTCTGGGACGGCGGATGTCGTGGGGGTTGCGGTCATGATGCGTTCGGCTCCGTGGTGCCGCGGATGTCTCTGACGTACCAGGTCGTCCCCTTCTTCACCACGGTGAGCTCGTAGGCCTGGTCGAGTTCGCCGCCGCCGCCGGCGCCCGCGCCGCCGGGCAGCTGCCAGCCGACGGTCGTGGTGACGGTGCGCTCGTCGGCGGCGCCCTTCGGTGCGACGACCTCCTTGACCTGGACGTAGCTGACGGAGCCGGCGAGGCCCGCGATCGGCGTCCCGTCGCTGAAGCGCGACAGGGCGGCCTGGTTGCCGGACGCGTACGCCTGGAAGAACGTACCGAGGAAGGGCTGGAGCTCGTTCTCCAGGGCGGTGTCGCGGTCCTGGACGCCGCCCTGCGGGAGCGCGGCCTTGGTGGGCGGCGGGAGAAGCGCGGGCCGTCCGGAGACGACGAGCGCGCCGCCGTCGGCGGCGTAGACGGGAACGGAAAGGCGGAGCCACTTGTCGGCGGTGCGGGCGAGGACGGTGACGGTGCCGTCGTGCGCGTCGCGGGCGTCGACTCCGGCGACCTGCACGGACTGGACCTGCAATGTGCCGACGCCGTTCCAGCCGAATTGGGCGTCGGCGCCGTCGGGCAGGAAGGTGCGCAATTGCGCTTCGCGGGCGGGCGCGTTCTTCTGGTCGTAGTTCAGGTAGACGTTGGCGAACTGGAGCGCGAACGCGCCGGCGGCGCTGCTCGGGAATCCGGTGCCCTTTCCGGGTTTCGGGGTGGCGCCGGTGCCGGCGGAGTCGCCGTCCTTGGCGGTGAAGCGTTCGAACGGGGCGCGGATGCCGTTGACGAGGATGACGAGGATGAGGGCCCACAGCACGGCGCGCCCGACCCACACCCACCAGCGGCCGCCGGAGCCGCCCCAGCGGCCGCCGCCGCGCGAGCCGCCGCCGCTGCCGCCGGAGCGGCCGCGGCGCCGTTCGGGCGCGGGCGCGTCCCACGGGTCGGCGGACGCGGCGAGCGCCGCGGGCGCCGCCGTCTCCTCGACCACGGCCGTGTCACGGCCGCGTCCTACGGCCGACCTGCGAGCCATCCTGCCTCCGCTCGCGCCTCGCCCCCGGTCGGCGCGGTCTGTTGCCTGGGTCCTGTCGCGGTGGTCCTTTCTGAACCCCACCCCGGGCCCAGCGTAACCACGAGCGTCAATTGTTCCAGCGCATCGCGGCGAAGCACACCCCCGGCACGCGGTTGCGGATAATGCAATCCAGCTCAACAGGAACGGGGAAGATTGCCAAACGGTGACGATCCCCTATCCAAGGCTCCGAACGGTGCGCCTGACCAGGTTTCCGGCAAGCGGCGCGACTCGACAGTTGCTTGGTTACCGGGTGACCGTTCCGACCGCAATCTGTTCCCGAAGGAATCCGGCAAAGTGTCGACTATGCGACATATCGGCACAGAGCACGCGGGGGTGTCGGGGCGTGGCCCCACATGCAACACCTGTATCGCAAATCACACAAGCCCCCGACGCACGGCAGGCCCCACCCGGCGGGTGGGGCCTGGCATCACCGGCGCGCGGCACGGCTCGGCATAGCGCGACGCGGCGCGGCCGGGGCCGGTCAGACGTTGAAGCGGAACTCGACGACGTCGCCGTCCTGCATCACGTAGTCCTTGCCCTCCATGCGCACCTTGCCGGCGGTGCGGGCGGCGGCCATCGAGCCCGCCTCGGTGAGGTCGTCGAAGGAGACGATCTCGGCCTTGATGAAGCCGCGCTGGAAGTCGGTGTGGATGACGCCCGCCGCCTCGGGCGCGGTGGCGCCCTTGCGGATCGTCCAGGCCCGCGACTCCTTGGGGCCGGCGGTCAGGTACGTCTGCAGGCCGAGGGTCGCGAAGCCGATCCGGACGAGCTGCGACAGGCCCGACTCCTCCTGGCCCATCCCCTGCAGCAGCTCCAGCGCCTCGTCGTCGGGCAGCTCGATCAGCTCCGCCTCGATCTTGGCGTCCAGGAAGACCGCCTCGGCGGGCGCCACCAGGTCGCGGAGCCGGCCGCGCACCCCCTCGTCGGTCAGCTCGCCCTCGTCCAGGTTGAAGACGTAGAGGAACGGCTTGGCGGTGAGCAGGTGCAGCTCGCGCAGCAGCGCCAGGTCGATGCCGGCCTTCTCGGCGCCCGCGAACAGCGTGATCCCGTCGTCGAGGAGCTTCTGCGCGGCGTTGACGGCGTCGACGACGGCGAGCTTCTCCTTGTCCTTCTTCGTCCGGGCCTCCTTGTCGAGGCGCGGCAGCGCCTTCTCGATCGTCTGGAGGTCGGCGAGGATCAGCTCGGTGTTGATCGTCTCGATGTCGCGGGACGGCGCGACGTCGCCGTCCACGTGCGTGACGTCGGGGTCCTCGAACACGCGGATGACCTGGCAGATCGCGTTGGTCTCGCGGATGTTGGCGAGGAACTTGTTGCCGAGGCCCTGCCCCTCGGACGCGCCCTTGACGATGCCCGCGATGTCGACGAACTCCATCGTCGCCGGGATGGTCTTCTGGGAGCCGAACAGCTCGGCCAGCACGCCGAGCCGGGGGTCGGGCACCCCGACGACGCCGACGTTGGGCTCGATGGTCGCGAACGGGTAGTTGGCGGCGAGCGCGTCGTTCTTGGTCAGCGCGTTGAAGAGGGTGGACTTGCCGACGTTGGGCAGCCCGACGATTCCGATGGAGAGGCTCACGGCCGTCAAGTTTACGGACCCCGGGGACCCCCCGGGCTGCCCGGACGGCGGCCGCGCCGCGGCCCGTTGGCGAACAGTGAGTCGATTGTCCGTTCCGGCGGGCATTCCGGCGCGTCGCGGTCGCGCTTCGCGAGTCCGCTGTCACGATGAAGTAATGGACCTCGCGCTGTTCGCCGGACTGCTCGTCGGCGCCGTCTTCGGCGTCGTCGCCGGGTACGCGCTGGCGACGAGCCGGCAGGGCGCGCTGATCGCGCGGGCGCGGGCCGCGGAGGAGAAGCTCGCCTACGCCGAGGAGCGGATGGCCGAGCACTTCGAGAACCTGTCGGCGAAGGCGCTCGACGCCAGCAACCAGCGGTTCCTGGAGCTCGCGGACGCCCGGCTGAAGGCGGCGGGCGTCGAGGCGGCGGGCGAGCTGCAGCGCCGCCAGCAGGCCGTCGAGCACCTGGTCGCGCCGCTGAAGGAGACCCTCTCCAAGGTGGAGGAGCAGCTCCGCGAGGTCGAGACGGGCCGCCGCGAGTCGCACGCGATGCTCGCCAAGCAGGTCGACTTCGTCCGGCAGAGCTCCGACCAGCTGCGCCGGGAGACGCAGGGGCTCGTCCGGGCGCTGCAGCGGCCGGAGGCGCGCGGGCGATGGGGCGAGCTGCAGCTCAGGCGGGTCGTGGAGCTCGCCGGGATGACGCACCACTGCGACTTCGACGAGCAGGCGAGCTCGGCCACCGTGAACGGGACGGTCCGTCCGGACATGGTCGTGCGGCTGGCCGGCGGCAAGAACATCATCGTCGACTCCAAGGTGTCGCTCGCCGCGTACCTGCAGGCCGCCGAGACCGGCGACCCCGTCCGGCTGGACGCGCACGCCCGGCACCTGCGCGACCACGTCGACCGGCTCGCCGCCAAGGCGTACTGGCAGGCGTTCAGCCCGGCGCCGGAGTTCGTCGTGCTGTTCATCCCCGGCGAGGCGTTCCTCGCGCCCGCGCTGGACCGCGACCCCGGCCTGCTGGAGTACGCGATGCGCCGCCGCGTCCACATCGCGACGCCCACCACGCTGATCACCATGCTGCGGACGGCGTCGTACGCCTGGCAGCAGGCCGCGCTTTCACGCAACGCCCGGGCCGTGTTCGAGCTGGGCAAGGAGCTGTACGAGCGTCTCGGCACCATGGGCCAGCACGTGGACGAGCTGGGCCGCGCCCTCACCGGCGCCATCAAGTCCTACAACCGGACGGTGGGCTCCCTGGAGACGCGGGTGCTGGTCAGTGCCCGCAAGCTGAACGAGCTGGGCGTCATAGACGAGTCCTTGGACGGCCCTCAGCCGGTGGAGGAGAGCCCGCGCGCTCTCTCCGCGGCCGAACTGACGGCGCACGAGGACCGTCCTAACGACCGGGGGCTCTCCGGTCGCGGCGCCTCCGACGACGACGAGCGGCCTCGGCCTGGCGCCGCCTCGGAACCGGTAGGTTTCGGCGGACGGGCCATCCCTGATCAGGATGATCGGCGAGAGAGGTGGCCATGAGCTCATCGACGGCACGCGACGCGCCGGGCGGCGCCTCGCCGGCCTCAGGGGGTCCAGTGGGACGTCAGCGCGCCGCTTCCTCGCCGCGTTCGCACGCCGCCGGGTCGGGCGCCGTCACCCTCACCGGACGCGGCGGCGTCGTGCTCATGTTCGGCGCGGCGCTGGTGTGCGCGCTGCTGTCGCGGTGGCTCGGCGTCGGGCTGCTGGCCGGGGCGGGCTTCGCGATCGCCTGCGCGCTCGCCGCGTTCGCCACCCGCCCCGCCGACCTGCTGACGATCGCGGTGAGCCCGCCGCTGGTGTTCTTCTTCGCGACCGTCCTGGCCGAGATCGCGGACGCGCTGGGGCACGGCTCGCTGCTGCGCGCCCTCACCGTCGGCCTGCTGACGTCGCTGGCGTCGACGGCGCCGTGGCTGTTCTTCGGCACGCTGCTGGTGCTGGTGATCACGATGGTGCGCGGGCTGCCGGCGAACGTCCGGGAGCTGCGCGGCAAGCTCGTCGGGGTCCGGTTGTTCGAGAAGGAGGACAACGAGAACCCCGTCCGGTGGGACGAGTCCCCCACCACGACCGCCGAGCGCCACCTGCACCACGGCGACGTCGACTGAGCGCCGCCCGGAGCGCAGCGGAGGGCGGCGCTCAGTCGACCCGCTCGGGGGCGTGGGGACCTCCCCACAATGACTCGACTGAGCGACGCCCGGAGCGGAGCGCCAGCGGAGCGAAGGGGCGGCGCTTAGACGGGTGTGACGCGCAGATCCTTGCGGAGCTCCTTCGGCAGGGAGAAGCGCATCCGCTCCTCGACGGACTCGATCTCCTCCGCCTCGCCGTAGCCGCGCTCGGCCAGCCACGCCAGGACGCCCTGGACGAGCTCGTCCGGGACGGACGCGCCGCTGGTGACGCCGACGACGTCGACACCCTCCAGCCAGGCCGGGTCGATCTGCTCGGCGTAGTCGACGAGGTGGGCGTCGTCGGCGCCGTGCTCCTTCGCGACCTCGACGAGCCGGACGGAGTTGGAGGAGTTCGTGGAGCCGACCACGATGACGAGCTGGGACTGCGCGGCCATCTCCTTGACGGCGGTCTGCCGGTTCTGGGTGGCGTAGCAGATGTCGTCGGACGGCGGGTCCGTCAGCTTGGGGAACCGCTCGCGGAGCTTCTCGACGGTGGCGATCGTCTCGTCCACCGACAGGGTGGTCTGCGACAGCCACGCGACCTTCTCCGGGTCGCGGACGGTGATGTTGGCGACGTCGTCGGGGCCGTCGACGAGGTGGATGTGGTCGGGCGCCTCGCCGGTGGTGCCGATGACCTCCTCGTGGCCCTCGTGGCCGATCAGCAGGATGTCGTAGTCCTGCGCGGCGAACCGGACGGCCTCCTTGTGGACCTTGGTCACCAGCGGGCACGTGGCGTCGATGGTGCGCAGGTCCAGGCTCTTCGCCTCGTCGTGGACGACGGGGGCGACGCCGTGCGCGGAGAACACCACGATCGCGCCCTCGGGGACCTCCTCGGTCTCGTCCACGAAGATCGCGCCGCGCTCCTCCAGCGTCTTGACGACGTGGACGTTGTGCACGATCTGCTTGCGGACGTAGATCGGCGCCCCGTACTTCTCCAGGGCGATCTCGACCGTCTGGACGGCGCGGTCGACGCCCGCGCAGTAACCACGCGGCTTGGCGAGCAGGACACGGCGCTGGCTGTTGGCGGTCATGCCCCCATCGTACGAGCCGCCCCGCGTCACCGGCGCCGCCCACCCGCCGCGTCTTGTCAGAGGCATCGACTACGTTTCGTATCGTGATGGTTACACATGCGTACCGGTTCGCGCTGGACCCGGCCCCTCGGCAGGCGCGGGCGCTGCGGTCGCATGCCGGGGCGGCACGGTTCGCCTGGAACTGGGCCTTGGCCGCGTGCCGTAACCGCTACGACGCCGAAGGCAAGTGGTGGTCGGCGATGGAGTTGCATCGGCTGTGGAACGTCGTGAAGAAGACCGACCCTGCTTTGGCGTGGTGGGGTGAGAACTCCAAGTGCGTGTATCAGGAGGCGTTCCGAGATCTGGAGCGGGCACTGCGCGAGTTCGTCCGGTCCCGCAAGGGTCTGGGTAAAGGGGGCCGCCTGGGGTTTCTCCGGTTCAAGAAGCGAGGCAGGTGCCGGGATTCGTTCCGATTCGGTTCGGGGGTCATGCGATGCGCGGGCCGAACGGTGCCCCTGCCGCGGCTGGGGATGATCGCCACACACGAGTCCACCCGCAAACTGGCCCGCCGCCTGGAGAACGGGACGGCGCGGATCCTGTCGGCCACAGTGTCGCGAACCGCGCACCGCTGGTTCGTGTCGTTCACGGTGCAGGTCGACCGGCGCGTTCCGGAGCGGCACGTCCGGCCAGGCAGCGCCGTGGGCGTCGACCTGGGCGTCGCGACGCTGCTGACCGCCGTCGACGACCGCGGCGGCGTGACGGAGATCGCCGGCCCGAAGGCGCTGCGGGCGGGGCTGCGGAAACTCCAGCGGCTGAGCAAAGCCCACTCACGCACGCAGCACGGGTCGGCCAACCGCGCCAAGGCCGTCAGACGGCTCGCCCGCCACCACGCCCGCGTCGCCGACATCCGGTCGGACGCGCTCCACAAGGCCACCACGCACCTGGCCGCCCGCTATGAGACCGTCGTGGTCGAAGACCTCAACGTCACCGGCATGCTCGCCAACCGCCGGCTCGCCCGCGCGGTCTCCGACCAGGGCTTCGGCGCGGCGCGGCGCATGCTGGAGTACAAGACCAGGTGGAACGGCGGACGGCTGGTCGTAGCCGATCGCTGGTTCCCGTCCTCGAAGACCTGCTCGGGCTGTGGTGGGCGAAAGCCAAGCCTGTTCCTGTCCGAGCGGACCTATCGGTGTGAGGCGTGCGGCCTGGTGTTGGGCCGTGACGTCAACGCCGCGATCAACCTGCGCGACCTCGCCGCCAGTGGGGCGGAGAGCCAAAACGCCTGCGGAGGCGATGTCAGACCCGGCCCAGCCGGGCGACCGCCCGCGAAACAGGAACCCGGCACCACGCCCCGCGTGGATCAGACCGGGACCGCCGCCGCGCAAGCGACGGCCGTCCCGTGTGGCAGATGCTCGCATCCGCCACACGCGGATGACGGTAAAGCTCTGGTGAAGCCCGCTGTGTGACCCACTCCACGCGGCTTTTGGACAGAATTCCATTAACCCGGGGTGACCCTGCTCGCACCCATGGGGCAGAGTGAGACACGAGAAGACTATTGCCGCATGTGCGTGATCAGGACGGCAGGAAGAGGATGACCATGACGAGATCGCCGCGCCGCCTCAAGCAGCAGGTCCAGGACGCGGTGGGCGAGCAGGTCCGCGATCTCCCGCTGCACGCCGTCCGGCTGGCCATGTTCGGTGTGGGCCGGGCGCTGCTGCTCGGCGACCGGGTGAGCCGCGACTACAAGGAGATCACCGAGGGCGACGGCGTCGGCCCGGTGATCGGCCGGCTGCGCGACGACGTCCGGCACACCGCGGAGAAGGTCGTCGGGAAGGTCGTGGAGACGGTCCGCGGCGGGGACGAGGAGCCGGAGCCGGAGCCGCGGCCGCGGACCCGCACCCGGCCGGCCAGGCCGGCGGCGGAGCGCGGGACGGTCCGGACGGCGCAGCGCCGCGCCGCCGACGGGGAGATCTCCGTCGGCAAGCCGGCCGCGAAGCCCGCGCCGAAGCCCGCCCAGGACGACGCCCCGGTCGCGAAGCCCGCGCCGGAGCCGAAGCCCGCCGAGCCGCGTCCGGAGCCGGAGGCGCAGGCCGAGCCCGCTCCGAACCCCGTCCCGGAGGCGGACCCGACGCCCGCGTCGCGCGCGGGCAAGGCCGCGGACGAGGGGCCGTTCGACCCGAAGCCCGAGCTGAGGCCGGCCGCGCCGGCGGAGGCCGAGCGGGCGGCGGAGGGCCTGCCGGTGCCGAACTACGACGAGGCCACGCTGCCGCAGCTGCGCGCGCGGCTGCGCGGGCTGTCGGCGGACCAGGTGAAGCTGCTGCGCGAGTACGAGCGCAAGCACGCCGCCCGCCCCGAAGTGATCAAGATGTACGAGAACCGGATCGCCAAGCTGAACGGGCTCAACTGATCCGGTAGTGCGGGTGTCGAGGCCCGTCCGGCCGGGTGCCGGGCGGGCCTCGGCGTGTTTAGCGGACGAGGCTGTCGCCTAGGGGGCTGCGCATGTAGAGGACGGAACGGCCGGCGCGGGTGCGGTTCAGGAGGCCTCCGGCGTGCAGGGCGGTCAGGTGGTGGCTGATCGCGCCGGGGGTGACGCCGAGCCGCCGGGCGAGGTCCGTGGTGGACGCGGGGGCGGCCAGCATGACCAGCAGTTCCGCGCGGCGGGCGCCGACGATCCCGGCGAGCGCGGCGGGCCCCGCCGGGGCGGTGTGCTCCCAGATCGCGCCGCGGCCGCGCGCGGGGTAGCAGATCAGCGGCGGCGGGCCCTGTTCGTCGATCATGGTGATCGCGCCGCGCAGGAACAGGCACGGGACGAGGACGAGCCCGCGTCCGGCGACGTCCACGGCGCGTTCGGGCACGAGGCCGGAGGGGACGGCGAGCCGGACGAGCCCCGGCGTCCAGGTGATCCGGTCGTCCAGCTCGGCGAACAGGGCGGCGGCTCCGCCGAAGGTCAGACGCCGCGCCCGGTGCACGAGGTCGGCTTCCAGGACGGCCCGCATCCTCGTCCAGTACGGCTCGACGCAGGCGTCCCAGTACGCCTCGAAGGCGGTGCAGATCCGGTCGAGGAGGGCGGACGGATCGCCGCTCAGCACCGGCGGGACGGGGACGTGCCGGTACGCGGCGGTGATGTCGTGCCGGACGATGTCGGGCGGCGTCTCCCGCAGGACGGCGAGGTCGTCGGCGATCTCGTTGCCGATGCCGGACGGGCGCGGGGTGAGGAAGTCGGGGATCCAGCCGTGCGGGGCGTGCAGGACGTCCAGCAGGTCGGTGTCGAGCCGGGCGTAGGCGGCGGCGGTCTCCCGGACCCAGGGCAGGTGCTCGGGGTGCTTGCCCGGGAACACGCGGGGACGCAGGCTGAACACCAGCTCGAACAGCGGCGACATCCCGAACGACGTCTCGGCGAGGTCCTGGACGCCGAGTCTGAACTCGTACATTGAGCAATAGCGTAAATCCATTCCCGCCGGCGGGCCGCGCGGTTGGGATGGGCGCATGACGACGACCTCCTCCCGGTCCCCGAGCGTCGCGGGCCTCGCGCGGCATCCGGTGATCCGGGTGCTGTCCGCGGCGATGCTGGTCAACACGCTCGGCAACGGCCTGTTCATGACCACCAGCGCGCTGCTGTTCACCCGGGCGGTCGGCATGTCGCCGTCCCAGGTCGGCGTCGCGCTGGCGCTGGGCGGGGTGTTCGGGATCGCGGCGGGGGTGCCGATGGGCCGGGTCGCCGACCGGTTCGGGGCGCGTCCGACGGTGGTGGCGCTGCTGGGCGCGGAGGGGGTGCTGATCCTCGGCTACACGCAGGTGCGGTCGTTCTGGGCGGCGGTGCCGCTGATCTGCGGCGTCACGTTCCTGGACCGGGGCGCGAGCGCCGTCCGCAACGCGCTGGTCGCGCACGCGCTGCCCGCCGAGCTGCGGATGCCGGGGCGGGCGTTCCTGCGGATGATGACCAACACCGGCGTCGGCGTGGGGGCGGCGCTGGCGTCCGTGGCGCTGGTCGTGGACACCCCGGCCGCCTACCGGACGGTCGTGGTGCTCGACGCGGTGACGTTCGCGGGGGCGGCGCTCCTGCTGGCGAGGGTGCCGGCGGGGCGCGCGGTGCGGGACGCGGCGCCAGGCCGTGCCGGTTTCGGAGCGCTGACCGACGTCCCGTATCTGGTCATCACCGTGCTGGGCGGGGTGCTGGTGCTGCAGCAGGGGATCCTGGAGGTCGGCGTCCCGCTGTGGGTGACGCGGGACACGCACGCGCCGCGGCTGCTCGTCTCGGCGTGCCTGGTGCTGAACACGGCCATGGTCATCGCGTTGCAGGTGCGGATGAGCCGCGGCGTCGAGGACCCGCGGGTCGCGGCCCGGGCGTGCCTGCGCGCGGGGACGCTCATGGCGGTCGGCTGCCTGCTGTTCGGGCTGGCCAAGGGCCCGGATCCGTGGACGGCGTCGCTGCTGATCGTGGCGGCGCTGGCGGTCCAGACGGTCGGCGAGGTGCTGTGCGCGGCGGGCACGTGGGCGCTCAGCTACGAGCTGGCGGACGAGCGAGCACACGGCGTCTACCAGGGCGTCTTCAACAGCGGTTTCGCGGCCGGGGTGCTGCTGGGCCCGCTCGTGGTCACGCAGACGGCGCTGCGCCACGGCATGGCCGGCTGGGTCGTGTTCGGGGCGGTCTTCCTGGTGACGGCGGTCGCGTTCCTCCCGGCTGTCCGCTGGGCGGCGGCGCACCGTCCGTTCGCGGTGCCGGAACCGGGGTGACACCGATGCGGCGGCGCGACGCGTCGGTGGCCCCCGCGGGGGTAAACGGGGCCGGGGCCAGACCGGGGGGGGGGGAACGGGTCGGAAGGGGATGGG
>NZ_JBEZJL010000113.1:0-26799 GCF_040651755.1 Actinomadura sp. NPDC048394
CTCGCTGCACTCGCTCCGCGGGCCTGCCCGTGGCCCCGGCTGAGCTCTGGCCTTCCGTACCGTCGCTCAGCCGGGCCTTCCGTACCGTTGTCCAGCCGGCTCTCAGTTTCCGGAGATCCTCGTCAGGGCGGGAGGCGCGATCGTGCCCTGGGCGCCTAGGTAGGCGACGAAGCCGTCCAGGTCGATGGGGCCGAGGACCTGGTCCTTGCCCTGGGTGAACGTGGTGAAGCCGTCGCCGCCGCCGAGCAGGAAGTTGTTGGCGGCGACCTTGTAGGTCGCGGCCGGGTCCACGGCGGTGCCGTCGACGGTGATGTTCGAGACGCGGTCGCCGACCGGCTTCGAGCGGTCGATGGTGAAGTGCAGGTTCGCGGACGGTTGCAGGATCTTCTCGCCCGCGGACGTCCACTGCTGCTCCAGCAGGGCGTCGAGCTGCGCGCCGGTCAGCGACGTCACGCCGAGCACGTTGCTGAACGGCTGGACGGCGAACGCCTCGCCGTAGGTGACGACGCCGTCGCCCTCGGAGCCGCTCGCCTTGTAGACGAGGTCGGTCCGGACGCCGCCGGGGTTCATCAGCGCGACCTGCGCACCCTTGTCCTTCATCGCGGCGAGCTGGGAGTCGGCGATGACGTCGCCGAGCGCGGTCTCGCCGGCGGCGGACGGGGCGCGGGTGAGATCGGCGGTGATCTTGCCGACCGGCTTGTCGGCGATCACGCTGACCCGGTCCTTCCAGGTCTGCACGAACTTCTGCGTCGCCGGGTCCGGGGCGATGTCGCGGGTGACGACGTGGTTGTCGGCCGTCATCGACGAGCGGATGATGTCGTCGGTGCGCTGGTCGACCTTGAAGTCGACCTGGGTGATGATCCGGCCGAAGGACGAGCCGGACGAGTAGAGCCGCGGCCGGCCGTCGGGCCCCTTGACCGTGCAGACGTACTGCTGGTGGGTGTGGCCGGCGAGGACGACGTCGATGTCGGGGTCGGCCTGCTGGGCGATGCGGGTGCCGGCGCCGGGGACGACGCCGCAGTCGTCGGGCTTCTCGCCGGCGGTGACGTTGTCGCCCTCGTGGACGAGCAGCACCATCGCGTGGACGCCGCGCTTCTTCAGCTCCGCGGCGGCCTTGTTCGCGGCGTCGACCTCGTCGTCGAACCGCAGGCCCTTGACGCCGTCGGCGGTGACGATGGTCGGGGTGGTCTTGGTGACGACGCCGATGAAGCCGATCTTGACGCCGTTGACGCGGCGGATCGTCCAGGGCTTGAGGAGCGGCTCGTTCTTCTTCTCCAGCAGCACGTTCGCCGCGAGGTAGTCGAACTTCGCGCCCTTCCACTTGCCGGCGGGGGAGCAGCCGTCGACGGGGTGGCAGCCGCCGTTCTGGATCCGGAGGAGCTCCTGGTAGCCCTCGTCGAACTCGTGGTTGCCGACGGCGGACGCGGTGAGCCCGATGTCGTTCATGAACTCGACGGACGGCTCGTCGTGGAAGGCCGCCGAGATCAGCGGCGACGCGCCGATCAGGTCGCCCTGCGCGACCGTGAGGGTGTCGCGGTTGCGCAGCTGCTTGAGGTGCGCGGCGATGTACGCGGCGCCGCCGGCGGGAACGGAGTTGCCGTTCTCGTCGATGGCGGTGCCGGAGCTGCCGGTCGGGGGCTCCAGGTTGCCGTGGAAGTCGTTCAGCGCGAGCAGGCGCACGGGCGCCGGGGGCTTGGGATGCGCGGACGCGGGCGTCGCGGCCAGGCCCAGGGCCGTGACCCCCGCGGCGGCGCAGGCCAGGAGGGTGCGTCGTCGGATCATGCGCTGGACGCTAGAGAGGCCGGGCATCCGGCGATCGGCGGAGTGATGACGGTTATGTGACAACTTGACCAGGGCGGCGGCCGGTTAGGGTGTGATCATGCACGAGCTGCGGGGGGACGAGGCCGGGCAGGCGGGCGCGCTGGTCGAGGCGGCCGCGGAGGCGGACGGCGTGGCGCCGCTGTCGGAGCACGCGTTGCTCGCGCTGCGCGCCGGGCGCGGGGGCCTGGTGGTGCGCGACGGCGGCGCGGTCGCCGGGTACGCGCACTTCGATCCGGCGGCCGACGGCGAGCCGGCCGCCGGTGAGCTGGTCGTCCATCCGGAGTTCCGGCGGCGCGGGCATGGGCGCGCGCTGCTGCGGGCGCTGCGCGAGAAGGCGGGCGGTCCGCTGCGCGTGTGGGCGCACGGTGATCTGCCGGCCGCTGCGGCGCTCGCCGAGTCCGAGGGGATGCCCCGTGTGCGCGCGCTGTTCCAGATGCGGCGTCCCGCCGAGGGGCCGCTACCGGAGACGAAGGTCGCCGAGGGCGTCCGGCTCCGCGCGTTCGAGCCGGGACGCGACGAGGAGGCGTGGCTGCGGGTGAACGGCCGCGCGTTCGCCGACCATCCCGAGCAGGGCGCCTGGACGATCGAGGACGTCCGGGAGCGCGAGGCCGAGGACTGGTTCGACCCGTCCGGCTTCTTCCTGGCCGAGCGCGGCGGCGAGCTGGTGGGGTTCCACTGGACGAAGACGCATCCCGGCGGCATCGGCGAGGTGTACGTGGTCGGGGTCGACCCGGACGCGCAGGGGCTCGGCCTGGGCCGCACCCTCACGCTCGCCGGGCTGCACCATCTGCGGGACAGCGGGCTCGGGCAGTTCATGCTGTACGTGGACGAGTCGAACACGGCGGCCGTCCGGCTCTACGAGTCGCTCGGGTTCACCCGGTTCGCGGTCGACGTCATGTACGGCGCTCCCGAGTGATGTCAATGAATCGTTGACACGGCGGGGATGTCAAGGAATCCTTGACGTCATGACCCCTCCTGCCCGTGCACTGATCGGCGTCGCCGGCCTTCCGGTGGTGGCGGTCCTCTTCGCCCTCCAGGCCGTGTACGACAGCCTCGCGCTGTGGGTGGCGTCGATCGTCGCCGCGTTCGCGGTCTTCATCGTCGGCGTCGTCACGGCGGTCCTCACGCTGCGCTCGGCGGTACCGTCCGCGGACGCCGCCCGCCTCGACGAACTCGAACCGCTCCCCGCCCGCGACGAGGACGGGCAGTGAGCCCGAGCCTCACCGGCGAGCAGGCGGACGCGATCCGCGAGGCCGTCGCGGAGGCCGTCCTGTCCGCGCGCGCGCAGGGACGCGAGGGTCTCGACGGCGACCCGGACGCCGCCCTGCTGCTGGTCGCCGCGTCGGCCGTCGCGGCGGAGGAGACGAGCAGGCTGCTGCGCCAGTCGATCACCGGCGCGCGCGCCGCCGGGCACAGCTGGGAGGTCGTCGGACGGCTGCTCGGCATCAGCCGGCAGGCCGCCCAGCAGCGGTTCGGCGCGTCCGTGGCCGCGGGCAAGGGGGCCGTCCCGGAGGCCGGGCCCACCCGCAGGGTGCTGCGGCCGCTGCACGCCTTCAACGAGATGGAGGCGCTGGAGAAGGAGGGCCGCCGCGGCTGGCACGCCGTCGACTACGGCTACCTCTTCCACCTGGTCGAGGCCTCGCCGGACAAGTGGGAGCACCGGCGGCTGTGGTGGCCGTCGCGCCGCCGCCGCCGGGCCTTGGAGGAGCGGGGCTGGGAGCTCATCGTCCCGTCCGACTTCGACTCGCCCTGGGCCTACTACAAGCGCCGCCTGGACGAGCCCGCCGATCCGGAGTGACCGCCGGCCGTGCGGCGCCCCGGCACGTGGCCGAACCCGTCACCGTGGCCGAAAGGGGCCGCTTCCCGGCGCCCGTCCTGACAAACCCGTATGACCGTCTCCGCACGGGCTTTTGGCATGTCTGAGCTGCGCTGTTAACCCGGCGGCCACGCCAAATCAGGACATTCTTCGCAATAGAGCTCGACCTCGTTCATTCTCCGTTCACCTGGATCGGGGTGTCCGGTCACCTCGCCTGCCTACCGTCGCATCCGACGGCGACCCCACCACCTGGTCAAACCGTGCCAGTGCGGCGGTCGGGGGACCCGCCCGACGAATCCAAGAGGAGACCTCCCGGTGAAGAACGGTTCTCGGCTCGCCGCCCTCGGCGGTGTGGTCGTCGCTGGGGCGCTGGCCCTGTCCGCCTGCGGCAGTGACGACAACAACGGCGGCGGCGACACGACGGGCGCCACCAGCGCCGCGGCCGCCAACATCGACTGCGCGAAGGGCGCGATCAACGCGGCCGGGTCGAGCGCGCAGAAGAACGCGATCGAGGAGTGGACGAAGGTCTACACCAGCAAGTGCTCGGGCGCCAACATCAACTACAACCCGAGCGGCTCGGGCGCGGGCGTCCAGGCGTTCACCTCCGGCCAGGTCGCCTTCGCCGGTTCGGACTCGGCGCTCAAGCCCGAGGAGCACGGCCCCGCCGACGCGCGCTGCAAGACCGGCAAGGCCATCGACCTGCCGATGGTGCCCGGCCCGATCGCGGTCGTCTACAAGCTCAACGGGGTCGACGGCCTGCAGCTGTCGCCGAAGACCCTGGCCGGCATCTTCGCCGGCAAGATCACCAAGTGGAACGACGCGGCGATCGCCAAGGAGAACAGCGGCGCCAAGCTGCCGTCCTCCGAGATCAAGACGCTGCACCGCTCGGACGACTCCGGCACCAGCGACAACTTCACCAAGTACCTGAAGGCGACCGCGCCGGACGTGTGGTCGTTCGAGCCCGGCAAGAAGTGGGTCGCCCCCGGCGGCCAGGGCCTGAAGGGCTCCGACGGCATCTCCACCGCGCTGAAGCAGACCGAGGGCTCGATCTCCTACGTCGAGCTGTCGTTCGCCAGCAACAACAGCCTGCAGACGGCGAAGCTGCAGAACGGCGCCGGCGAGTACACCGAGATCAGCCCGGAGAGCGCCTCCAAGGCCGTCCAGGGCGCGCAGATCGTCGGCACCGGCAACGACCTCGCCCTGAAGCTGGACTACGGCACCAAGGTCGCGGGCGCCTACCCGCTGGTCCTCGTGACCTACGAGATCGCCTGCGAGAAGGGCCTGCCCGCCGAGCAGGCGAAGTTCGTCAAGTCCTTCCTGACCTACATCTCCAGCCCCGAGGGCCAGCAGTCGCTGACCGCGCAGGGCTACGCCCCGCTGCCCGACAACATCGCCACCAAGGTGCGCGAGACGGTCAAGGGCCTGTCCTGACCCGCGAGGACTCCGGCACCAGCCACAGCCCCGCCGCCGGTGATCCCGGCGGCGGGGCCGCCGCACGTCTCAGCGGCCCGGACGCGGGCCGCGAGGAGGGAGACACCGTGACGAGCGACACCCCCGCCGCCCTGGCCAAGGCGGCGGAGCGTCCCCGGCCCGCGCTCTCGATGAGCACCGGCCGCGCCGGGGACCGGATCTTCGCCGGGCTGAGCCGCGGCTCCGGCCTGGTGATCCTGGCGATCATGGCGGCGATCGCCGTCTTCCTGGTCTGGAAGGCGATCCCGGCGCTCCAGGACGACAAGGCGAACTTCATCACCTCGCAGGAGTGGAACCCCGACGGGACCCCCGCGAAGTTCGGCATCGCGCAGCTCGTCTTCGGCACGCTGATGACGTCGGTCCTGGCGCTGGTGATCTCGGTGCCGGTCGCGGTCGGCATCGCGCTGTTCATCACCTACTACGCGCCGCGCCGGCTCGCCGGCCCGATGGCCTACCTCGTCGACCTGCTCGCCGCGGTGCCCAGCATCGTCTACGGCCTGTGGGGGCTGAACTTCCTGGTCACGAAGATGACCGGGGTGTCGGAGTTCCTCAACTCCTACTTCGGCTGGATCCCGCTGTTCGGCGGGAGCGAGACCGGCGGCCGGACGATCCTCACCGCCGCCATCGTGCTCGCCATCATGATCCTGCCGATCATCTCCGCGATCACCCGCGAGGTGTTCGTGCAGGTCCCGCACGCGCACGTGGAGGCGGCGCTGGCGCTCGGCGCGACCCGCTGGGAGATGATCCGGATGGCGGTGCTGCCGTTCGGCCGGTCCGGGATGGTGTCGGCGGCGATGCTCGGCCTCGGCCGCGCCCTCGGCGAGACGATCGCGGTCGCGATGGTGCTGTCCACCACGTCCGGGATCGACTGGCACATCCTCAAGGACGGCGGCAACACGTTCGCCGCGAACATCGCGAACACCTTCGCCATGTCCGGGCCGACGGGGCGCAGCGCGCTCATCGCGTCCGGCCTCGTCCTGTTCGTCATCACCCTGATCGTCAACGTGGGCGCCCGCGCGGTCGTGGCCCGCCGCAAGGAGTTCTCGTGACCACCCTCTCGCGCACCAAGAGCTCGACGCTGGCGTCGGTGTCGGCGGGACGCAAGGCCAGGGACCGCGCCGCGAAGGTGTTCGTCTACCTGGCGTTCCTGCTGGCGGTGATCCCGCTGGTGTCGGTGCTGTGGACGGTGATCTCCAACGGCGCCAAGCGGTTCGACGGCGTGTTCCTCACCCACTCCATGAACGGCCTGGCCAGCAAGGACGCCGGCGGCGGCGCCTACCACGCCATCATCGGCACGCTGGAGCAGGTCGGGCTGACCACGCTGATCTCCGTGCCGCTGGGCGTGCTCACCGCGGTCTACCTGGTGGAGTACGCGCGGGGCGGGCGGCTCGGCCGCACGATCAGCTTCTTCGTCGACGTCATGACCGGCATCCCGTCGATCGTGTCGGGCCTGTTCGTCCTCGCGTTCTGGCTGCTCGCGCTCGGCATGGACTTCTCCGGCTTCGCGGGCGCGCTGTCGCTGACGATCCTGATGCTGCCGACCGTCGTCCGCGCCACCGAGGAGATGCTGAAGCTCGTCCCCGGCGACCTGAAGGAGGCCGCGTACGCGCTCGGCGTGCCGCGCTGGCGCACGATCATGTTCGTGGTGCTGCCGACGGCGCTGCCCGGGATCGTGTCCGGCGTCATGCTCGCCGTCGCCCGCGTCATGGGGGAGACCGCCCCGCTGCTGCTGACGATCTTCATCACGAAGGCGATCAACACCGACCCGTTCAGCGGCGCGCAGGGCTCGCTGCCCACCTTCATCTGGGACCAGTCCACCGACCCGAACACCAACGCGGTGGACCGCGCCTGGGCGGGCGCGCTGGTGCTGATCCTGCTCATCATGCTGCTCAACCTGGCGGCCCGCCTCGTCGCGTGGCTGCGCAAGCCGTCGTCCCGATAGCCCGATAGGAGAGAACCCCACAATGGCCAAGCGGATCGAAGTCTCCGGGCTGCACGCCTACTACGGCGGCACCCACGCCATCGAGGACATCTCGATGACGATCGAGCCGCGCTCGGTGACGGCGTTCATCGGCCCGTCGGGCTGCGGCAAGTCCACGTTCCTGCGCACCCTGAACCGGATGCACGAGGTGATCCCGGGGGCGCGCGTCGAGGGCAAGGTGATGCTGGACGACGAGGACCTGTACGCCTCGTCGGTCGACCCCGTCGCGGTCCGCCGCGTCGTCGGCATGGTGTTCCAGCGGCCCAACCCGTTCCCGACCATGTCGATCTACGACAACGTCGCGGCCGGGCTGAAGCTGAACGGGGTGCGCGGCAAGCGCCGCCTGGACGAGATCGTCGAGGAGTCGCTGCGCGGCGCGAACCTGTGGAACGAGGTCAAGGACCGGCTCGGCAAGCCCGGCGCGGGCCTGTCCGGCGGCCAGCAGCAGCGCCTGTGCATCGCCCGCGCGATCGCCGTGCAGCCGCAGGTGCTGCTGATGGACGAGCCGTGCTCGGCGCTCGACCCGATCTCCACGCTCGCGATCGAGGACCTGATCGGCAAGCTGAAGAGCCAGTACACGATCGTCATCGTCACGCACAACATGCAGCAGGCCGCCCGGGTCAGCGACCGGACCGCGTTCTTCAACATCGCCGGCACCGGCAAGCCCGGCAAGCTCATCGAGATCGACGACACCAGCAAGATCTTCACGAACCCCGAGCAGAAGGGCACGGAGGATTACATCACCGGCCGCTTCGGCTAACCTGCCGCGGTGGACGATGATCGGGCGCTCCCGTGGGGGCGGCTGCTGGGCGGCTGCCTGTGCGCGGTGCTCGGCGTCTCCTTGGCGGCGTGTTCCGGGGGCGGCCACCGGGGCGGGACGGCGGTGCAGGCCGACCGCGCCCACTGCGGCCGCGGCTGGGACGACCCGCACGCCGGGACGCAGACGCTGCTGGTGCACAACGCCGACAGCGCCGCCGCCGAGGTCGACCTGATCGACCCGTCCAGCGGGGCGATCTACGCCGAGCTGGAGGGCGTCGGGCCGGGGACGACCCGGACGATGCGGGTGACGCTCGGCGGCGGGACGTACGCTTTCTGGTGCTTCCCGGAGGGCGGGCATCCCGTCACGGGGCCGAAGGTAAAGGTGAGCGGCCCGGCGGGCGGTCCGGCGGTCCGGCCCGTCACGCAGAACGACCTCTTCCCGGCGCTGCGGTCCTATCGTGCGTACGTGACGAAGGGGCTCGGTGTCCTGCGCGAAAGGGTGGACGCGCTGCGCGACGCCGTCCGGTCCGGCGATCTGGACGCGGCGCGCGCGAAGTGGCTGCCCGCGCACCTGGCCTACGAGCGGCTCGGCGCCGCGTACGGCACGTTCGGCGACTACGCCGACAAGATCGACGGGCGTCCGGCGGGGCTGCCGGACGGCGTGGACGATCCCGGCTTCACCGGGTTCCGGCGGGTCGAGCACGGGCTGTGGCACGGGGAGTCCGCGGCGTCGCTGCGGAAACCGGCGGACCGGCTCGCCGATGACGTCCGCGCCTTGATCGCCGACTTCCCGCGCGAGCAGATCGACCCGTCCGACCTCGGGCTGCGGGCGCACGAGATCCTCGAGAACACGGTGCAGTTCGAGCTGACCGGCAAGGGCGACCAGGGCAGCGGGACGGCCCTCGCGACCGCGGCGGCGAACCTCGAAGGGACCCGCGCGGTGCTCGACCCGATGCGTCCCGTGCTGAAGCCGCGGATGGACCTGAGCGGCATCGACGGCGGCCTCGACCGGACGTCCAAGCTGCTGGAGGCGCAGCACCGGCACGGGAGATGGACGCCGCTCGACGAGCTGAGCACCACCGACCGCGAGCGCATCAACGGCGCCGTCGGCGACCTCGTCGAACGGCTCGCGCCGGTCGCGACCGTCGCCGCGGTGAGGAGGACGTCGTGACCGGGCCGGGGCGCCGCTCCTTCCTGCGCGGCGCGCTCGCCGCGGGCGTCGCGGGGGCCGTCACGACCGGCGGCGCCGCCGCCGCGAACGGCCCGCGGACCCCGAAGGCGCCGTCGTTCCACGGCGTCCACCAGGCGGGAATCCTCGAGGAGCCGCAGGCCCGTTCCGTCGTCGTCGCGTTCGACGTGATCGCCGAGACCAAGGCCGAGCTCACCGACCTGATGCGCGCGCTGACGGAGCGGGCGCGCGTCCTGACCAGCGGCGGCGTCCCTACCGAACCGGGCATCAGCGCGCCGCCGCCCGACTCCGGCATCCTCGGCCCGGACGCCCCCGCCGGCGGCCTCACCGTCACCGCCGGCGTCGGCGCGTCCCTGTTCGACGACCGGTTCGGCCTCGCGTCCAGGCGCCCGAAGCGGCTCACCCGGATGCGGACGTTCCCGAACGACGACCTCGACCCCTCCTGGTGCCACGGCGACCTCGTCCTCACCCTCGGCGCCGCCGACGAGGACACCGTCCTGCACGCGCTCCGCGACATCTGCCGCCACACCCGCGGCGGCATGCAGATCCGCTGGCGGATCAGCGGGTTCGCCAACCGGCCCCGCCCGTCCGGCACGCCCCGCAACCTGATGGGCTTCAAGGACGGCATCGCCAACCCCGACGTCACCGACGCCGCCGTGATGGACCGGCTCGTCTGGGCCGCGCGCGACGAGCCCGCCTGGACGTCCGGCGGGACGTACCAGGTCATCCGGCTGATCCGGATGCTGGTCGAGTTCTGGGACCGGGTCGGGCTGCCCGAGCAGGAGCAGATGTTCGGCCGCAGCCGCGACACCGGCGCGCCCCTCGACGGCGTCCACGAGACCGACGCGCCCCGCTACGCCAACGACCCCATCGGCAAGGTCATCCCGCTGACCAGCCACATCCGCCGCGCCAACCCGCGCGTCCCGGACACCGAGGCCAGCCGCATCCTGCGCCGCTCCTGCAACTACGACCGCGGCGTGGACGGCGCCGGGAACCTCGACATGGGGCTGGTCTTCGGCTGCTTCCAGCAGGATCCGCACCGCCAGTTCGAGGCCGTCCAGGAGCGCCTCGCCGACGAACCCCTCACCGACTACATATCACCGTTCGGCGGCGGTTACTTCTTCGTTCTTCCCGGCGTCAGAGATCGGGTAGATCATCTCGGCCGGGGGTTGATCGAGTAGGCGCGCGGCGCGCCTGCGAGGCCCCTCACCAGAGGAGGAGACATGCGGGAGACACCAGGTCCACGAGAACCGGCCGGAACCGGACGCCGCCGCGGCACCCGCCGCCGGCCCCTGCTGATCGCCGCGGCCGCCGTCACGGCGGGGCTCGCCGGGCTCGCCGCCGCCTGCGGAGCGTCCGGCGCGTCCGCCGGGCTCACCGCCCAGGACGGCGCCACCGGCCACGGGCACGGCTCGCCCGCGCGCACACCGATCCAGCACGTCGTGGTGATCTACGGGGAGAACATCTCCTTCGACCACTACTTCGGCACCTACCCGCACGCCGCCAACACCGACGGGACGCCGTTCCACCCCGCCAAGGGCACCCCGAAGGTCGACGGCCTCACCAAGAAGCTCCTGAAGCACAACCCGAACCAGTACGACCCGAAGCGGCTGTCCCCGTCCCAGGCGCTCACCTGCGACCAGGACCACGGCTACGCCTCGGAGCAGAAGGCCGTCAACGGCGGCAAGATGGACAAGTTCGTCGAGTTCACCGGCAAGGACAAGTGCACCGGGCAGCCCATCCTGTTCGGCGAGCCGGGCCTCGTCATGGACTACTTCGACGGCAACACCGTCACCGGCATGTGGAACTACGCCCAGAACTACGCCATGAGCGACAACTCGTGGGACGGGACGTTCGGGCCGTCCACCCCCGGCGCCATCAACCTCATCTCCGGGCAGACCCACGGCGTCTACGCCGTCGACCCGAAGACCCACGAGAAGGTCACCGACGCCTATACCGTCCAGTCGCCGAACGCGGACGGTGTCGGCACGATGATCAACGACCCGGACCCGGCGTTCGACGACTGCTCCGACAACAACCACACCTCCGCCAACGCCCTCGCCGTCATGACCGGCAAGAACGTCGGCGACCTGCTGAACGAGAAGAAGGTCACCTGGGGCTGGTTCCAGGGCGGGTTCCGTCCCACCGGCAAGGCGAACGGCTACGCCGTCTGCGGCGCGGCCCACGCCAACATCGGCAAGAACCAGGTCGTCGACTACAGCCCGCACCACGAGCCGTTCCAGTACTACAAGTCGACGGCGAACGAGAAGCACCTGCCGCCGTCGTCCGTCCAGGCCATCGGCCGCACCGA
This sequence comes from Actinomadura sp. NPDC048394, assembly GCF_040651755.1. Taxonomy (NCBI): domain Bacteria; kingdom Bacillati; phylum Actinomycetota; class Actinomycetes; order Streptosporangiales; family Thermomonosporaceae; genus Actinomadura; species Actinomadura sp. NPDC048394. The sequence continues at coordinate 11,348 of NZ_JBEZJL010000113.1, forward strand.
CCAGGCCAACCACCAGTACGACCTGACGGACTTCGACGCCGCGCTCAACGCGAACAACCTGCCGGCCGTCAGCTTCCTCAAGGCGCCCTCCTACCAGGACGGCCACGCCGGCTACTCTGACCCGATCGACGAGCAGAAGTTCGTCACCAGCACGATCAACAAGCTGCAGCAGTCGCCGGAGTGGAAGTCGACCGCCGTCGTCCTCGCCTATGACGACTCCGACGGCTGGTACGACCACGCCGCGCCGCGCATCACCAACGGCTCGGCCGACGCGTCGGTCGACCAGCCGCTGTGCGCGAACGTCAAGGCGGCCGGCGGCTACCAGGACCGCTGCGGCCCGAGCCAGCGCCTCCCGATGCTGGTCATCTCCCCGTACGCGAAGGTCAACCACGTCGACCACCACGAGGTCGAGCAGGCGTCGGTGCTGCGCTTCATCGAGGACAACTGGGGCACCGGCCGCCTCGGCGACGCGTCCTTCGACGGCCGCGCCGGCACCATCGAGGGCATGTTCGACTTCCGCCACCCCAAGGCCAAGCAGGTGATCCTCAACCCCGACACCGGAGCGGTCGTCAGCAAGGGCTGACCCGGCGGGCTTGAACCCCAGCCCGGCGGGTTCGAGCCTTAGCCGCCGCCACGGGCGGGCCCGCGGAGCGAGCGCAGCGGGGCCGCCCGACGACGGACAAGGTGTTTCGCGCGGAGCGCCGGCGGAGCGGGAAACGCCTTTCCGTCGTGACGGGGTTCCAGGGGGTCGCCCCCCTGGGCGACTACGCCTTGGCGGGGGTTCGTTCTTCAGCGTCGCCCGGGCGGTGGTCGGGGACGAACCGGTAGCCGACGTTGCGGACGGTGCCGATCAGCGACTCGTACTCGGCGCCGAGCTTGGCCCGCAGCCGCCGGACGTGGACGTCCACGGTCCGGGTGCCGCCGAAGTAGTCGTAGCCCCACACCTCCTGCAGCAGCTGGGCCCGGGTGAAGACCCGGCCCGGGTGCTGCGCGAGGTACTTGAGCAGCTCGAACTCCTTGAACGTGAGGTCCAGGATCCGGCCGCGCAGCCGCGCGGTGTAGGTGGCCTCGTCGATCGTCAGCTCGCCGCTGCGGATCTCGCCCGGCACCTCGTCGGCGTCCGCGACCGCGGCGGCCCGGCCGACCGCGAGCCGCAGCCGCGCCTCGACCTCGGCGGGCCCGGCGGTCTGCAGCAGCATGTCGTCCAGCCCCCACTCGGAGCTGAGCGCCGCGAGACCGCCTTCGGTCACGATGCCGAGCAGCGGGCAGTCCAGCCCGGTGGTGCGCAGCAGCCGGCACAGGCTCTTGGCCTGGACGAGGTCGCGCCGGGCGTCCACCAGCACGACGTCGGCGGGCGGCGCGTCGATCAGCGCGGACGCCTCGGCGGGCGCGACCCGCACCGAGTGCAGCAGCAGCCCGAGCGCGGGCAGGACCTCGTCGGACGGCTCCAGCGCGTTGGTCAGCAAGAGCAAGCTGCTCAAGTGCCCGCCTCCTCGTCCCAAAAAGACGTAGGACCCAGGCGGCTCACCCTCCAAGCCCCGGCACGGCCGCCGGGCTCGAAGACGAGGCGGCCATGAAGGGTCTTGCGGATGAACTCCATGGCCTCGTCGCCCGGATCCCTCGTCCCGAGCATATCCGAGCCCTCGGCGGAGGCAATGGCCGCATGTCCGGAGGGCATGAGATCGTGGGAGCGTGGCCAGAGGGACGATGCGGTACTGGGCCGCGGCGAAGGCGGCGGCGGGGACGCACGAGGAGCCGTACGACGCCGGGACGCTGGCGGAGGCGATCGAGGCGGCGCTCGCGCGCGGCGGGCGCGGCGCGGAGTTCGCGCGGGTCGTCGGCCGCAGCTCGTTCCTGATCGACGGGGACCCGGTGGGCGGCCGCCCGCACGGGTCGGTGGAGCTGCCGGAGGGCGGCGTGGTGGAGGTGCTGCCGCCCTTCGCGGGCGGCTGATCCCGCGGGCCCGGCACTGGGACTGAGCACGCGGGATGATCCGGGCGCACCGCCAACTCATCCCGCAGTGCGACTCGACCGGGGCGTTTCGGGCACTAAGGTGTGGCGATCGCGCGTGCCGCCGCCCGAGGGAGAGAGATGCGCAAAGCACTGCTGGCGTTGCTGATCGTGGTCGCCGTGGGCCTCGTCGTCGCCGACCGGGTCGGGGTCCGGGTCGCGCAGGACCGGATCGCGCAGCAGGTCGCGGCGCAGTACGACCTGCCGCAGCGGCCCGACGTCACGATCCACGGCATCCCGTTCCTGACGCAGGTGGTCGGCGGCGAGTACGACCACATCACCGTCGACATCGGCGACTGGACGGAGCAGGGCGTCACCGTCTCCGACGTGACGGTGGACATGCGGGGCCTGAACGCGCCGCTGTCCGACGTGATCAACGGCGACACCACGAACATGACGGCCGGCACCGCCGCCGCCTCCGCGATCATCCCCTACGACGTGATCAAGAAGGAGGCGCCGAAGGAGGTCGAGAGCCTCGGCCCCAAGGGGAACGACCTCGCGGTGGGCCTGACCGGCAGCGTCCTCGGGTTCAAGGTGAACGGCACCGCCGTCGTGTCGGTGAAGCCGACGTCCAAGGGCATCGCGATCACGCCGGAGTCGGTCGGGGAGGGCGCCGCGCAGATGCCGCTGACGCTGGTCCGGCAGCAGCTCACCTGGGTCGTCCCGGTCAGGGACCTGCCCATCGGCGCGCGGATCAGCGGCATCCAGCCGACCGCCGGGGGCCTGAAGGTCACGGCGACCGCCCACGACGTGAACCTGAACGATCTTCAGCAGCAGCAGAAATAGCCGCGGACCCCGTGAACCGGGACGCGCCCGGATCCGTGACAGGGATGTGGGTCCCACCGCGGATGAGGGTTTGCTGCGCGCCCTGTACAGCGAGCACGGCGGTCCCCTCCTGGGCTACGTCCTGCGGCTGACCGGCGGGGACCGGCTCCAGGCGGAGGACGTCGTGCAGGAGACGCTGCTGCGCGCCTGGCGGCACCCGGACGCGCTGGCGGGCCGTCCGGTCCGGCCGTGGCTGTTCACCGTCGCGCGCAACCTCGTGGTGGACGCGCACCGGGCGAAACGGGCGCGGCCCCCGGAGACGGGCATCGACGAGCAGCTCCTGACGACGCTCGCGGGCTCCGACGACATCGACCGGGCGCTGGAGTCCTGGACGGTCGCCGAGGCGCTCGCCGAGCTGACCCCGTCCCACCGGGCCGTCCTCGTGGAGACCTACTACCGCGGCCGGTCGGTCGCCGAGGCCGCCAAGGCGCTCGGCATCCCGCCCGGCACCGTGAAGTCCCGCACCTATTACGCGCTGCGGGCGCTCAAACTCGCATTGGAGGAGCGGGGGTTGGCGCCATGAACGAATGCGCGGACGTGCGCACCGCGCTCGGCGTGTACGTGGTCGGCGCGATCGACCCGGCCGAGCGCGGACGGGTCGACGCGCACCTGGAGGGCTGCCCGGCGTGCCGGGACGAGCTGGCCGGGCTGGCGGGGCTGCCCGCGCTGCTCGGCCGGGTCGAGGAGGCGCAGCTGGAGCAGATCACCGGGCCCGGCCGGGATTCGCCGGACCCGGAGTTCCTGGAGGGGCTGCTGGCCCGCGCGGCCGAACGACGGAGGGGATGGCTCGGCCCGCTGGGGCGGCGGGCCGGCGGGCGGGGCCGCGTCACCCGATGGGCCCCGCTCGCCGCCGCCGCGTGCCTGCTGCTGGTCGTGGGCGCGCTGTTCGGCGGGTTCGTGCTCCCGTCCGGGGACGGCGGCCGCACCGCGTCCCCGCCCGCAGCGTCACCGCCCGCCGGGTCGGCGTCGCCGGAGCCGGAACCGGAGGCGACGGTGACGCCGACGGGCCGGGGCGAGCGGCTCGTCGCCGTCAACCCCGACAACAAGATCAAGGGCGTCGTCTACCTGCAGCGCAAGGAGTGGGGGACGCAGGTCGAGCTGTACCTGTCGGGCGTGCCGAAGGGGGAGCACTGCCGGATGATGGTGATCGCCCGGGACGGGCGGCGCGACGCCATCGGCAGCTGGTCCGTCCCGTACGACCGCGGCTACGGCGACTACCACGGCTCGACGATGTTCCCGCGCGGCCAGCTCTACTCGTTCGAGATCGTCGGCCTGGACGGGAAGCCGCTGCTCACCATCCCGACGTAGGCACCCGATTCCCCCGTAGGCTCCGTCCCGTGGAAGAAAAGCGGGCGCGGGCGGGTTGGTCCCGGTGATGACCGGAGTCTGGGTCGCCCTCGGGGTGCTGCTGGCGGCGACGGTGTTCGGCCTCGTCCGCCGGCGCCGTGACGGCGTGCTGCGCGCTGTGCCGGGCGCCGGCGGCGCCGGCCGTGCCGGCGGCGACGCGCGGAAGGACGGCGACGACGCAGTGGACGAGCAGGTGGGCGAGACCCTGCGGCCCGACGAGCTGGGCGCCGAGCTCGGCGCGAAGGCCACGCTCGTGCAGTTCTCCAGCGCGTTCTGCGCGCCCTGCCGCACGACCCGGCGCGTCCTCGGCGAGGTCGCCGGGATGGTGGACGGCGTCGCGCACGTGGAGCTGGACGCCGAGGCGCACCTGGAGCTGGTGCGCCGGCTGAACGTGGTGCGGACACCGACCGTCCTCGTCCTGGACGAGGCGGGACGGGTCGTCCGGCGCGCCGCCGGGGCTCCCCGCAAGGCCGACGTGATCGCCGCCCTCGGCGTCGCGATCCCGTGACCGGCGATCCGATCCCGGCGATTCCGGCGATCCCGGCGATCTCGGCTGTCCGGTGATCGCGGGCGATTCCGCGACCGGCGAGGCCGCGCGGGCGGGCGTCCCGCGGCGCTGTCAAGACCCGCGGGCGGCGGATCAACCTGTGAGCCGTACCCGGATGACCTGGGATAAGACACATGTCACTGTCTCGGAAGGCGAGACGGATGTGACAGCGCGTGGATTGTCGGCTTAACATCGTGTCCGTGCGTTACTGGACAGAGCAGATGCTCACGAAGCGCCGCGCGGTCGACTTCTGCCGCGTGGCCGCCTCGCTCTGTCGCACGGCCTGAGGCATCGAGCCCATCCGCCCCCGAGCTCTTCCGATTTCCACGCTCGTACGCACGCTTCCTCTCCGCCATGGAGCACCCCGATGCAGGTTGATCCGCGTGGGCCGCGCTTCGGTGCGTCCGTCACGACGGTCGTTCTCGTCGCGGTCCTGGTGACCGGAAGCTGGGCACTGCTCACCGCTCAGGCCGTCGTGTTCGCCATCGGCGCGTTCCTCGGCCTCCGGTACGCCCCGTACGGGCTGGTGTTCAAAGCGCTGATCCGCCCCCGGCTCGCCCCTCCCGCCGAACTGGAGGACGCGGCCCCGCCCCGCTTCGCGCAGGGCGTCGGGTTCGTCTTCGCCGCGGTGGGGACGGTCGGATACGGGACGGGGATCACCTGGCTCGGCATCGGTGCCACCGCCCTCGCGCTGGCGGCGGCGTTCCTGAACGCGGCGTTCGGGTTCTGCCTCGGCTGCGAGATTTATCCGCTCTTCCGACGTATCACCGCGAAGATTCGCTCCGACAGGGAGGTTCCCGCATGAGCCGCTCCGACGTCCTGGTGGACACCGATTGGGTCGAGGCCCACCTGGACGACCCGGGCCTGGTCCTGGTCGAGGTGGACGAGGACGTGTCCGCCTACGACAAGGGCCACATCCGTGGCGCCGTCAAGATCGACTGGAAGACCGAGCTGCAGGACCCGGTCCGCCGCGACTTCGTCGACAAGACCGGCTTCGAGCAGCTGCTGTCCGCCAAGGGCATCGCCAACGACGACCTGGTGATCCTCTACGGCGGCAACAACAACTGGTTCGCCGCGTACGCGTACTGGTACTTCAAGCTGTACGGGCACGACAAGGTGAAGCTGCTCGACGGCGGCCGCAAGAAGTGGGAGCTGGACTCCCGCGAGCTGGTCGAGGACGTCCCGTCGCGTCCGCGCACCGACTACAAGGCCAAGGAGCAGGACCTCACCATCCGCGCCTTCCGCGACGAGGTCGTCGACGCGATCGGCAGCAAGAACCTGATCGACGTCCGGTCCCCGGACGAGTTCAGCGGCAAGCTGCTCGCCCCGGCGCACCTGCCGCAGGAGCAGTCGCAGCGGGCCGGCCACGTGCCGACCGCGCGCAGCATCCCGTGGTCGAAGGCGGCCAACGACGACGGCACGTTCAAGTCCGACGACGAGCTCCGCGAGCTGTACACCGAGGCCGGCGTCGACCTGAACAAGGACACGATCGCCTACTGCCGGATCGGTGAGCGCTCGTCGCACACCTGGTTCGCGCTGCGCGAGCTGCTCGGCCTGCCGAACGTGAAGAACTACGACGGTTCGTGGACCGAGTACGGCTCGCTGGTCGGCGTGCCGATCGAGCTCGGCGAGCCCAAGTAGCGAGCGCTCGGCGAGCCCGAGTAACACCGAGGTCGGCGTGCCGGAGCGGCACGCCACCGCCCGCACGACACCCCACCGCCGCCGGCGGAACGAATCTTTCCGTGTGCACGGAGATGGAGGAGCAATGACCCAGGGCTGCGCAGCGCCGGAGCAGACGGCGCACCTTCCCGCGACCGTCGACCTGACCAACGAGGCCGTCATCCAGGGCACCGTCACCCGTGACGGCGCGCCCGTGTCCAGCGCGTACGCGCGCCTGCTCGACTCGACCGGCGAGTTCACCGCCGAGGTCGTCACCGGTGACGAGGGCGTGTTCCGCTTCTTCGCCGCCGACGGCGACTGGACGGTGCGGGTGCTGGCCGCGGGCGGGGTGAGCGTCGACAACGCGGTCACCGCGAAGACCGGCGAGGTCGCCGCGCTCCAGGTGGCCATCTGATCGCACGATCGCCGAACCCCGCCGTCCCGGTCTGTCCGGGGCGGCGGGGTTCGCCGTTTCCGGATGGTGCCGAGGTCCGGGAGGTGCCCACGGTCCGGGCCGCGACCTGGGGCCGTCGAGGGGCCGCGGGGTAGCATCGGCGCGATGTCCGCACTGTCCGCCCGGTCGCCGCTGCTGCTGCCGTGGGCCGCGCTCAAGCTCGCGGGACGCTTCGTCCTGCCGCTGACCCTGTGGTTCACCGCCGGGCGGCTGCTCCGGTACGGCGCGCTGTACGGCGGGTACCGGCTCGGCGCGATGAAGGGCACCGCCGCGACGGTCGCGCCGCTCGTCACCGTCGGCCTGCTGGTGATGATCACGCTGGCGACGGCGGTGCTGATGGTGCACTGCGTCCGCGAGGGCCTGGACGTCGTGCACGCCCGCGAGGCGGACGGCGACCTGACGCCGTGGGCGGTCGGCAACGACGAGTCGGTGGTCGGCGCGATGGCGCGGGCCGCGCTCCCGTTCGTCATCTTCTACCTGGCGTGGGGGCTGCAGACCGACGACGCCCGCGAGTTCGCCGACATGGCGGCGAGCCGCGGCTTCACCGAGGGCGGCTTCCAGGGGCAGCTCAAGGGCATGGGCATGCTGATCTCGCTGGAGAAGCACGTCGTGCTCGCGGTCGGCATCACCGCGGCGTTCTTCGTGCTCAAGACGGCGGTCGAGTGGCTGCTGGAGGAGCGGCTCGGCCGCTCGGCGGGCGCGCTGATGGCCTTCCTGGAGATCAACTTCACGCTCTTCGGCATCTTCACGATCGACCACCTGCGCGGCGAAGCGGCCGGCTGGATCACCGGGCGGCAGGCCTGGCAGTGGCTCGACGGCGCCGCCGGACCCGTCCTGGACCTGTGGCCGCCGTTCAAGGACGCTGTCCTCGGCGCGCTGATCTGGCTGGTCATCGCCGGGGTGATCCTCGGCCTGGACGCCGGCGACGAGCGGGTCGTGCTCGGCCGCGGGCGCGCGGCGCGGCGGCTCGCGGCGGCCGGCGGGATCGAGCGGCAGGGCAGCGTCCGGGAGGTGCTGACCCGCGGGTTCCGGGAGATGTGGCTGCCCGCCTGGTACGGGCTGCGGCTCGTCCGGCGGTCCGGGATGCTGCCGTTCGCGGTGTTCTGCCTGCTGTTCTCCGCGCTGGACGTGGGGCGCGACGCGTCCCGCCGGTGGGTCTACCAGCTCCTCGGCCCGCACGAGGTGACGTGGTGGATGCCGCGGCTGCCGCTGGTCGACTTCGGCACGGGCCTGGTCTTCGAGATCCTGCGGATCTGCCTGCTCGCGGCGGCGTTCAACCTGGTGATGGCGCGGGTCACGGCGCGAAACGCAGCGAAGGCAGTGGCGTCCCCGGCTTCCGTGACGCCTTCGGCGCCTGCACCCGCAGCGCCAGGGCCGCCGCCATGGTCCGGGGCACCGTCCCCCGGACGGTGAGGCGGGCGACGGCGCCCGCCCGCGGGGTCCCGGCGGCGAGGCCGGTCGCCGACCAGCTGCGCCCGTCGCCGTCGGTGAAGGTGTAGACGACGCCGTAGGAGCCGATCGCCTTCGCGGCGGCCGCGTCGCCCGGGCGGACGGCGAGGACGACCTGCAGTTGCGTGACGGTGTCGTCCTTCGGTTTCGTCCCGAAGGACAGCGGCGCGGTCGCCTGCCGCGCGACGACCTTCCACTGCGCGCCCATCAGGGAGCCGGTCGCGCCGTGCGGGACGTCCGTCACCTTCTCCGGCGGTTTCAGGTTCTTCTCAACGCTGTTGGTCTCGTCCACCCATTTCAGGACGAGGAGGGCGGGCAGCAGGGCGGTCAGCGCGAGCGCCTGGACGATGCGGCGGTCGCGGGGGCGGAGCCGCGGCCGGGCCCGCGGCGGGATCGCGGGCAGGTCGGGGTTGGTCCGCTGCGGGTCGTCGAAGGCGGGGCCGGCGGTCGTCACGAGGCGGCCTCCGGGTCGAAGCGGTCGACGGCGCTCCGCAGCAGCGCCCGCGCCCGGGCGGGGCTGATCCCGAGGTCGATGTCGGCTTCCGCGGACAGCTGGGGCAGCAGGCCGCCCGTTCCGACGACGAGGTGCGCGCCGCGCAGGCGCTGCTTCGGCAGCTCGAACAGCAGCGTCCCGGGCGCCCAGATCATCGGCTGCATGTCGGGGACGGTGCTCGTCGTCCCGGACCGCGGGTCGTAGCGGTAGCCGTAGCCGCCGGGCGTCTCCAGCACCGCCGTGCCGATGCGGAGCGGTTCGCGCTCGCTCTTCGCGCGGATCCGCACGGCGAGGTAGATGCCGTCGGTGCCGATCGCCGGCTCGTTGCCGAAGCTCAGGCCGGGCGCGAGCGACCGCGCCGCCTGCACGCCCTCGACGCGGACACTGAACATCCGGTTGGAGACGGTCTGCCCGATCTTCCCGTCGTTGCGGAGCGGGTCCAGCTCCTTGGCGTCCACCTTGGGCCGCATCGTGTGCACCCACATCGCCGCGACGAGCAGGCCCGTCCCGATCACCGCGGTTCCGCCGCGCACCAGCAGCTCGCGCCCGTTCATCAGGGGCTCGCGGTCGGACGGGGCCGCGCCGGGCGGGTGCGCTGCGCGGGCGGACGGGTGGCGCCGCGCGTCGGCCGCGCCGTTCCGGTCGGTCGCGCCGCGCGCGTAGGGAAGAGCGTCGGGGTCGGCGCGGGCGCGGCGGCGGGTGCCGCGGCCGCGACCGGGAGGGTCATCTTCGCGGCGAGCGCGCCGTCCTCGGTGTCGGGCAGCCAGTTGTAGCTGACGTCGGTGAACCCCGTCCGGTACTCCCATTTCCGCAGGCCGATGGTGAACCGGCGCGGCGCGTCCGCCGGTCCCGCCTTCCACATCGCGGACGCCTCGACCGGCAGCCCCGGCTGCACCGCGTCCGTCTTCGCGCCGCCCGCGACGCCCTCGACCTGGTCGGGCTCCAGCCACTTGCCGGCCTTGGTGCGCGCGGCGAGACCGTCCGTCAGGCCGCCGTCGCCGAGCGACTCGGTCTCCCTGCCGTTGTTGACCACCCGCATCCGGACGATCAGGTACCGCTTCGGATCGCTGTCGAACACGCCCTTGACCAGGCCGATCCGCGCGTCGCGGACCGTCACGGTGAACAGGCCGACGTTCAGCGCCTTGCCGGGCCTCTCGACGGGCTGCTTCGGCGCCTCCTTGAAGCCGCCCGTGGCCCACGTCACGGCCGCGACGGCGGCGACCGCGCACGCCACGGCGGCGGGGACCAGCCGGCGCCTCGCGGAGGCGCGGCTCCCGCCTGCGCCGGACGGCTCCCCCGGGAGCGGCCCGCCGGGAGGCGGGGGGACCGGGGCGGTGGGCTGCACCCGCCGAATGCTAGTACGACGACCCTTGAGTCCCTAAGCTCCTCGGATGGCGTACAGAATCCGCTTCATCCCGGTGATGCCCGTCCTCATGATCATCGCCGGGGTGGTCGCCGCGCCGCTCGTCGTCGCCGGGACGTTCATGGCGGAGATGCACGCCTGGCAGGCCGTGCTCGGCATCCTGTTCTGGACCGTCGTCGTCCTGTGGCTGGTCGGCGGCGGCATCGCGCGGCTGCGCCGGATGGCCCGCAGCGGCTGGACGGCGCTCGCCGTCGAGCCGGAGGGCGTCCGGATCGGCGCGCGCCCCGGGGCCGGCCCGCAGTTCTTCCCCTGGTCGGACGTGGACGCGATCGTCTGCTTCGACGTGCCGCGGATCGTCCGCCGGTCGCCGGTCCGCCACCTCGGCGTGAGCCTGCGGGACGGCGCGCCGGGCGGCGTCGCCGAGTTCGAGGAGCGGCTGGCCGCGGCGCGCACGCGGTCCGGGCCGTCCGGCGCCGACCGTAAAACCTTCGACTACATGGCGAGCAAGCTCGCCGACAGCGCGTTCCCCCGCGAGCACGCGGTGAGCGCGTACGTCCGGCGGCGCGACTGGCGGCTGAACCGGAGCGCGCTGGAACGCGCTCTGGAGAACCTGGCGCCGGGCGTCCGGCTCGTCGACCTGGGTGACGGCCGCCTCCCGCACGAATGGCTCGACGACCGGGCGCGGCTGGCCGACCTCGACGTGGACCGTTCCGGCGAGGAGCGCGGCGTCCCGTCGGAATAATGATCATTACGTGGCGACGCGGTGAATCTTTGTTGTAATGTCCGGATCCGGTCACCCGTCCGGAAGAGAAGTGCATGGACCCGAACCTGCCGCCCGCCATCGCCGACCCCGAGAAGTGGCTCCGCGACCAGCAGCAGTGGGCCGCCGCCATGAAGGAGCGCGCCGACCGCGCCCAGCGGGAACTGGCCGGGAACACCACGACGCTGACCAGCCGGGACCACGCGGTCACCGTCACCGTGAACCCCAGCGGCGTGCTGCTCGACCTGCGGCTGTCCTCGCACGCCGACCGGATGAGCGGCGCGCAGCTCACCGCGTCGATCATGGAGACCTACCGGAAGGCGTGCGGCCGCGGCGCCGCCCGCACCGTCGAGATCATGTCCCAGGTCGTCGGCGACGACTCCGAGGCCATGGACTTCCTGCGCGCCGCCCTGCCGCCCGCCGACGAGGACGACGACCAGGACCGCCCGCGCTGGTGACCCCGGCGCCCGCCTGCCCGCTCGCGCCGGTGACCGCCGGCGTCCACCCGCCCGCCCGCCCGCGCCGATGATCCCGGCGCCCGCCCCGCGTACGCGAAGGAGCCCCATGGGCCAGAACGGTTTCGAAGTGGAGAGGTCCGCGCTCGACACGCACGCGGTCAAGGTCGACCACGTCGCCGCGCGCGTCGACAAGGCGAACCAGGCCGCCGCCCAGTCCACCCTCGGCGGCTGGCAGATGTACGGGGCGCTCTGCTCCCCGCTCATCGTGCCCGCGCTCGCCGGCCTGTTCGGCGACTCCGACGACATGGTCAAGAAGGCCGCCAAGCTCGGCCGCTCGATGGCCACCGGCCTGCGCAGCAGCAAGCAGAACTACGAGGCCGTCGAGCAGGCCATCGAGGCGCTCACGAAGCAGGCCCGATGACCACCCCCAACGACCTGATCGCGCAGCCCGAGGGGCAGAAGCGGTTCGAGGGCGCCGGGCTCGCCGACAGCATCGACGGCCTCGTCGCCGACATCGGCGAGAACAAGAACTGGGAGACCCTCGCCGTCGACGGCCTCGCCGTCGGCCTCGACGCCCTCGGCATCGCCCTCGACCCCCTTGGAGCGATCCTCAGCGCCGGCGTCGGCTGGCTCCTCGAGCACATCGCGTTCCTGCGCGAGCCGCTCGAGGTGCTCACCGGCGACCCCAAGCAGATCCAGGCGCTGTCGAAGACCTGGTCCAACGTCGCCACCGAGCTGATCGGCGCCGCGAACGACTACTCCGACGCCATCGGCGACGTCGCCGCGTGGGGCGGCGACGCGTCCGCCGCCTACCGCAAGACCGCCAAGGAGTACGTCGGCGCGCTGGACGCCGTGGCGCAGACCGCGCAGCACACCTCGCAGGGCATCGCCGTCGCCGGGCAGGTCGTCGCCGTCGAGCGCGCGTTCGTGTTCGCGGCGATCTCCGAATGGGTCGGCAAGGTCGTCTCCAAGGCGCTGCTCGCCCTCGCGACCTCGGTGTTCACCTTCGGCGGCTCGCTCGGCTTCTTCATCGCCAGCGTCGTCGGCGACGCCATCACGCTGTTCGCCCGGCTCGGCAAGCGGCTCGCGCGGCTGCTCCAGGTCATCCGCCGGTTCGTGGACCGCTTCAGCGGCACCAGCACCCGCGCCGCCGACGCCGCCGCCGCGCTCGGCCGCCGCGGCGACCAGATCAACCGCTGGGCCGACCCGAAGATCAACGGCTCGAACGTCGCGGAGGTCATGTTCACGCCCGCCGCCTACCGCCGCTACACCGAGGCGATGGACGGCTCGTTCGTCGGCCAGACCGCCAACGTCGCGGGCAGCCTGTGGGCCCGCACCGGCGCGGAGGCCGCCAAGTCCGCCCGCGACTTCGGCGACGGCATGGACGACGGCCACTACACCTCCTGAACGCCCCCGCCGGGCCCCCGGGAGGGCACTACGCTGCCAGCGTGACGGAGATCATCGACTATGGGCGGTTCGCGGAGCGGCTCGCCGGGCCGCGCCCGCGCTGGGACCTGCTGCGCGCGTTCCAGGACGAATGGGGCTACACGGTGCCCGCCGGCGCCGACCCGTGGCCGAAATGGTCGGAGACCGAGCACCGCGCCTACGTCCGCTCGCTCCACGAGGGATGGACCGGCGAGGAGAAGGACCCCTTCAAGGGCGTCGACCGATCGCTGCCCATCCCCAAAGCGCTGGACGAATGGTGGGACCTGCCGTTCAACTCCTTCACCTACTCGGCCCGGCTGTACTGGACGAACCCCGAGTATCCGCCGACGCTGCGGCCCGACCCGTCCGGCTACGGCGTCGCCGGTGGCCTGCCGGAGCCGAACCCGTTCGTCGAACCCGGTGGTGACCTGCGGCTCTGCTGCTTCATGGCCGAATACGAGTACTGCAACGAGTGGGCCTACCTCGCGGCCGAGGCCGGCCACGACGACCCGCGCGTCCTCGTCAGCATCGACGAGGACGAGTGGGCGCTGCAGGCCGGGTCCCTCTCCGAGTTCTTCGTGCTGCTCGCCGCCGTCCGGCTGCCGTCCCACTTCGGCTGGAGCGTCCAGCTCAACGACGACGACTTCGCGGACGGGCCGCCGCTGCGGGAGCGCATCGAGGCGGCGTACCGCCCGATGGGCTTCCAGAACTGGCGGGAGCTCGGCGCCGACACCGCCCTGTTCGGCGGCCCCGACGTGATCGTCCGGCACGACACCGGCATGGCCGACTTCTCCGTCGAGATCAGCGGCCGCACCCGGGACGCCCTCGCCGCCACCGCCCGGACCCTCGGCTGGACGTGGGACGAAGAGACCGTCGAGCCACCGCACAAGGAAGAGGAGCCCGACTAGGGCCGGAGATGCCTGACGCCGAGCCCGAGTAGGGAAGGGGCGGGCGCTGAGCCCGAGTAGGGCGGAGATGGGACGCGGAGTCCGGATGACGGCGGCGAATCGTCTAGAGTCATGGCGTTCGCACGGTTTCAGGAGAGATGGGGAATGCGCGGAGCGGGACTCGTGGCCGGCGCCACCAGCCTGGCCCTGACCACGGCACTCGTGCTCGCACCGGCCGCGTCCGCCGCCCCCGGCGACCGGCCGGGCGCCGCACCGACCACCAAGGCGCCGGCGACCAGGAAGCCGGCGCCGAAGAAGACGTCCGAGCCCAAGCAGCAGCAGGCCCCGTCCGGCGGCCAGTGCAACAAGCCCAGCGGCCAGCCCGCCTCGGCGATCACCCAGCAGCCGTGGGCGCAGCGGCGCCTCGACTTCGAGCAGGCGTGGCCGATCACCCGCGGCGCCGGCGTGACCGTCGCCGTCGTCGACAGCGGCATCGAGGCCGCCCACCCGCAGCTCAAGGGCAAGATCACCGGCAGCTTCGACGCGACGCACACCACGCCCACCGACTGCTACGGGCACGGCACCGAGGTCGCCGGCATCATCGCCGCGTCCGACCAGCGCCGCCGCAACGTCCCGTTCGTCGGCGTCGCGCCGCAGGCCAAGCTGCTGGACGCCAAGTTCACCACCGGCGAGAGCACCGACGACAACACGCTGCTGCCGAAGGCCATCGAGTGGGCCGCCGAGCACGGCGCGAACGTCATCAACGTGTCGGCGCGCGCACCCGACACCACGCTGCTGCGGCAGGCCGTCCAGGTGGCGAAGAAGAACGACGTGCTGATCGTCGCCGCCGCGGGCAACGTCGACAAGGACGAGCGCGGCAAGGAGAGCGCCGGATACCCGGCCAACTACCCGGGCGTCCTGTCCGTCGCGGCGGTCGACCAGAGCGGCACGATCTCCGACTTCTCCAACCACAAGACCCGCATCGACGTCTCCGCGCCCGGCCAGGACATCATCTCCACCGTCGGCACCGGGTACATCGGCGGCCAGCAGGGCACCAGCTTCAGCGCCCCCTACGCCGCCGGGGTCGCCGCGCTCGTCCGGTCGCGGTACCCCAAGCTGACGTACCAGCAGGTCATCAACCGGATCCTGATCACCGCGGAAGGCGGCAACGGGCAGGGCAGCGGGTACGGGATGATCAGCCCGCTGCAGGCGGTGTCCGCCGTGCTGGACGCGAACGCCAAGCCCGGGGAGGCGTCCGCCGCACGCCCGCTGAGCGGACCCGTTCCGATCGCGCACCCCGCGCCCGTCGACCACCGCACCCGCAACATCGGGCTCGGCATCGCCGGTGGCGCGCTAGGTCTGACCGTGCTTGTGGCTTTCGGCGGCGCCGTCATCCCGATGGGACGCCGCCGAGGCTGGAAGCCGGGCCGCATCCCCGCTCTCCCGACCGGCGAAGACCGCGACTGATTCCTTTTTGGGTGGTTGTCGTTCTTTGGCGCGCTGTTCTCGTGTTGGTGCGCGGGGGTGCGTCGAGGGGTGCTCTGTAGCTCGTTTGGTGGTGTTCGGGAGCTCGTCGAGTGGTGCTCGGGAGGTCTTGAAGCGAGGGGCGCGCGATTCTCTTCGGGGTGGGGCGTTCGGCATTCTCTTTCGGAATGGGTCTTCGGGTTCACCGGCGGGAAAGGTGTTCGGGAGATCGTGGATAAGGGTGTTCGGGTGGTGGGGTGGCGCTTGCGTACGGGGCCGCCCCTCCAAAGTCAAGGGCGCCTTCGGCGTCG
>NZ_JBEZJL010000114.1:0-26508 GCF_040651755.1 Actinomadura sp. NPDC048394
CGGCCGCAAGGGCAGCCCCTGGTTCGCCGACCGGATGCGCGGCTCGCTGGCCGCCATGGTCACCGAGCACCTCGCCGGTCCCGGGCCGTGCTCGCCGCCGCCGGCAGGTCCGCGTCCAGCGCCCGCATGAACCGCTCGAGGATCTCCGCCGGGCGCGCGGGCGGCGCGAGCGCCGGGTCGCCCGAGAGGATCGCCCGCTGCAGCTCCCGCAGGCCCGGGCCGGGGTCCAGGCCCGCCTCCTCGGCCAGCACGCGGCGCGCGTCGCCGAAGGCGCGCAGCGCGTCCGCCCGCCGCCCGGACCGGTACAGCGCCGTCATCAGCCGCGCCCACAGCTCCTCGCGCAGCGGGTGCCGCGCCGTCAGCGCGGACAGCTCCGGCACGAGCGCCGCGTGCCGGCCGAGCCGCAGCTCCGCGTCGATCCGGTCGCGCAGCGCCCCGAACCGGGCCTCGGCGAGCCGCTGCGCCTCGGCCCGCACCAGCGGGACGTCCGGCACGCCCGCGTAGGCGTCCTCGCCGCGCCAGGCCACCGCCGCGTCGCGCAGCAGCCGGGCCGCGCGGGCGTCGTCGCCCTCCCGCGCCGCCGCGCCGCCCTCCCGGACGAGCCGCTCGAAGGCGTGCGCGTCCAGCTCGCCCGGCCGCACCCGCAGCAGGTAGCCCGGCCCCGTCCGCAGGATGCGGTCCGGGTCGCCGAGCGCGCGGCGCAGCCGGTGCACGTACGACTGGATGTTCTTCGTGGCCGACTTCGGGGGCTCCTCGCCCCACAGGCCGTCGACCAGCGTGTCCAGCGCCACGGGCCGGTTCGCGCCGCACAGCAGCGCCGCCAGCAGCCCGCGCGTCTTCGGGGTGCCGAGCGGGACGGGCCCGGCCGCGCCGCGCACCCGCAGCGCCCCGAGCACCTCGAAGCGGACGGCCGGCCGCGCCGCGCACTCCGGGACGCCCGGTGCCCCCGTGGCGGTGATCCCCGCATCGCTCGCTCTTACCAGGACTCTTGTACCCGACATGAGCCGCCTTCCAGGACGGGATGAGCCTCGTCCCGGACCGTAATGAACACCGATTTCGTCTCGCTTACACGGCGCTCTGACAGGCCCGGACGGACGTAATCGCCGGGCCGCCGCGCCCGCGCGCCCCGCGGGGAATCGCACCGCCCGGGCCGGTGTTGCCGTAGCCGTAAGGCCCCTGAGAGGAGAACGGTGATGGCAACGAAGGCCCTGACGCGCGAGACGTTCGACGAGACGGTCGGCGGCGACGGCATGGTGCTGGTCGACTTCTGGGCGTCCTGGTGCGGGCCGTGCCGCCAGTTCGCCCCGGTCTACGAGCGGGTGTCGGAGCGGCACCCCGACGTGGTGTTCACCAAGGTCGACACCGAGGCCGAGCAGGACCTCGCCGCGGCCTTCCAGATCAGCTCGATCCCGACGCTGATGGTCGTCCGGGACCGCGTGGTGCTGTACTCCCAGCCGGGCGCGCTGCCCGAGGAGGCCCTCGAGGACCTCATCGCGCAGGCCCGCGCCCTCGACATGGACGAGGTGCGGCGCGAGGCGGAGGCCCACAAGAGCGCCTGACCCGTTCCGGGCCCGCCCCGCGCGGGCCCGCCCATGGCCGCCATCGGACGCTTCGCGGACGCGGCGGCCACCGGACGCCCGCGTTGTGCACCATGTGAGCAGGCGGCCGGGGGAGGCGACATGGTCAGGCGCGACGCGCCGCTCGGCCCGCTGGAGGCGGGCGACCCCGTCTCCACGGGGCCGTACACGCTCCTCGGCCGGCTCGGGTCGGGCTCCATGGGCCGCGTCTACCTGGGCCGTTCCGCGGCGGGACGGCTCGTCGCGGTCAAGACCATCCGCGCCGAGCTGGCCCGCGAGGCCGACTTCCGCACCCGGTTCGCGCACGAGGCCGCGGCGGCCCGCCGGGTCAGCGGGGTCTACACCGCCTCGGTCGTGAACGCCGACCCGGACGCCGAGGTGCCCTGGCTGGCGACGGCGTACGTCCCGGCGCCCTCGCTGGAGCTGCTGGTCGCGGAGGCGGGGCCGCTGCCCGTCGCGGCGGTGCGGTGGCTGGCGGGCGGATGCGCGGAGGCGCTCGAGTCGATCCACGCGGCGGGCCTCGTCCACCGCGATCTCAAGCCGTCCAACGTGCTGGTGTGCGCCGACGGGCCGCGCGTCATCGACTTCGGGCTGGCGCACGCGCGGGAGCGGGCCCGGGTGACGCTCAGCCGCGTCGCGGTCGGCACCCCCGCGTTCATGGCGCCCGAGCAGGCGCAGGGGTCGCGGGTCGTGACGGCCGCGAGCGACGTCTACGCGCTTGGCGCGACCCTGCTGTACGCGGCGACCGGCCACGGCCCCTACCGGGGCGAGGGCGCGCTCGAGCTGATGGCGCAGCTCGCCACCCTGCCGCCCGACCTCTCCGGGCTCGCCGTCGAGCTGGAGACGCTGGTGCGCGGCTGCCTGGCCCGCGACCCGGCGCGGCGGCCGGCGCCCGGCGACGTGCTGGCGTCGGTGTCGGACTACCTGCGGCACGGGCGGGCCGAGCCGGGCCTGTCCGGGACGGCGCTGAACCTGGTCAGGGAGTACGCCGAGGGGCCGCGGCTCCCGGTCGGCGAACCGGCCCCCGCCGGCCCCATGCCGGAGCCGGCGGTCCCGGCGGCGGTTCCGGAGCGTCCGCCGGTGGTCATCGGAGGCATGCGGGACGGCCGGTCGTCGGTCTCGTCCGCGCGGACGTTCTTCCGCGAGCCGCGCAACACGATCGCCTCGGTGGCCGCGATCGTGCTCATCGGCGTCGGTGCGCTGCTGGCCCGGACGTTCTGGTCGGGCGGCGGCTCGGCCGGGGCGGACCCCGCCGAGGGACGGCCGCCCGCCGGCCGGGCGGCGGAGCCCCCGGCCCCGCTGGGCGGCGCCGGGGACCGTCCCACCGGGAACCCGCGGATCGTGGTCAACCAGCCGCAGGGCGACGGCGTGACGGTGTTCGTGGTGCACGGGACGGGCTGGCGGCCGGGGGACCAGGTCCAGGTGAGCCTGGACGCCTACGGCGCGCGCCCCGGTCCCGTCGTCGACCACATGGGCACCTTCAACTACGCGGTGAACCAGGCCCACGAGTTCGTCGCGGGCCCGTTGCCGCTCGGCGTGCACACCTTCGCCGCCCGTACCGGCGGCGCCCCCGCCCGCACGACGTTCCGCGTCGTCCCCTAGGTCGGGGGCGTGCTCCTGCGCCTCAGGAGCGAGCCTTGGTCCACTCGGGGCTGTCGAGGAAGTGGTTGTCGAACCGCTCCTGCGACTCCAGCAGCTCCTCCAGCGTCGCCTCGCCCTTGCCGAGCCGGCCGAGCAGCCGGAAGTACTCGAACCGCTCGACGCCCGGCGTGATGACGATCAGCAGGTCCGCGGTCCTGCCGGGCCGGGCGGCGAACGCGTGCGCCATCCCCGGCGGCACGACGACGAGGTCGCCCTCGCCGGCCTCCAGGACCTGCTCGCCGGCCAGGATCTGCGCGGTGCCGCCCAGCATGTAGAACAGCTCCGTGGACCCGGCGTGGTAGTGCGGCGTCGCCCCGTTCCCGCCCTCGGCCAGCGTCACCCGCTGCGTGCTGAGCGCGCCGCCGGTGCTGCTGGAGTCCGCGAGCAGCCGCACCGCCGCGGGCACGTCCCCGACCGTCTCGGCCTCGTCCCCGCGGACCACGACCGCGCCCGGCTCGATCTGCGTCATCGCGCCACCTCCGCGGCCAGCCTAGCCCTCGACGATCAAGCCGCCCACACGGTCTTGGCGTTGCAGAACGCGTGCATGCCCTGCGCGGACAGCTCCCGCCCGTACCCGGACCGCTTGACGCCGCCGAACGGCAGCTCCGGATAGGACGTGGTCATCCCGTTGACGAAGACCTGCCCCGCGTCCAGCTCGCGGACGAACAGCTCCCGCTCGGCCGGGTCGCGCGTCCAGGCGTTGGACCCGAGGCCGAAGCCGGTGGCGTTGGCCAGCTCGATCGCCGCGTCGGCGCCGTCGACCCGGAACAGCGACGCCACCGGCCCGAAGACCTCCTCATGGAACATCCGCATGTCCCGCGTCACCCCGCCGATCACCGTGGGCGGGTAGTACCAGCCGGGACGGTCCGGGCGCTCGCCGCCGCACAGCACCGTCGCCCCCTTGCCCACCGCGTCGGCGACCAGCTCCTCGACGTCGGCGCGGCCCTGCTCGCTGACCAGCGGGCCGACGTCGGTGTCCTCGTCCATCGGGTCGCCGACCTTCAGGGCCCGCATGTTCTCCACGAACAGCCGCTCGAACTCGTCGGCGCAGCCGCCGTCGACGATGAACCGCTTGGCGGAGATGCAGCTCTGCCCGTTGTTCAGGCACCGGGAGGTGGCCGCCGCCTCCGCGGCCGCCGCGATGTCGGCCGACGGCATCACGACGAACGGGTCGCTGCCGCCGAGCTCCAGCACCGTCGGCTTGATCTCGTCGCCGGCGATCGCGGCGACGGACCGCCCCGCCGGCTCGCTTCCGGTCAGCGTGGCCGCCTTGACTCTCGGGTCGCGCAGCACCCGCTCGACCTTCGCGGACCCGATCAGCAGGGTCTGGAACGCGCCCTCGGGGAACCCGGCGCGGCGGAACAGGTCCTCCAGGAACAGCGCCGTCTGCGGGACGTTCGAGGAGTGCTTGAGCAGGCCCACGTTGCCCGCCATCAGCCCGGGCGCGGCGAACCGGATCACCTGCCAGAGCGGGAAGTTCCACGGCATCACCGCGAGCACCGGCCCGAGCGGCTGGTAGTGGACGTAGGCGTCGCGGGCGCCCACGGCCTCGGGGTCGGCGGGGCGGTCGGCGAGGAACTCCGCGGCGTGCTCGGCGTAGTAGCGGCACGCCTTCGCGCACTTGCGCGCCTCCGCGATCGCGGCCTTGAGGGTCTTGCCCATCTCGGTGGTGAGCATCGCGCCGATCTGGTCGGCCTCGTCGTCCAGGATCCGGGCGGCGGCGTTCATCCACTCCGCCCGCCGCCCGAGGTCGGTCGTGCGGTACGCGGCGAACGTCTCGGCGGCCCGTCCGATGCGCCGGTCGACCTCCTCGTCGGCCAGCTCGTCGAAGGTCTTCTCCACGTGCCCGGTCGCGGGGTTCGTGGTGGCGATCGTGGTCATGTCCGGATGCTCCCTGGGTGTCCGCGTGTCCATCGGGACGTGCCCGTGCGCCCTCCCGGGAAACACGGCGCCCGGGCGGCCGCGCCGCGCCGGAACCCCCGTGCGGCCGGGGCTGCGGGCCAGCGTCCGTTTCCTGCTCCTGAGCTGGGCAAACGTGACATGCCTCATACACTTCCCTTGACCGGAACGTTCCACGGAACCGGTGGCGTTTAACCCCCTTTGACACTGCCTTTGAAGGGGAGAGGACCTTGGCGATCCCGGTGATGCTGCGCTCGATGCGCCATCACAACTACCGGCTGTGGGCCACCGCGGACTTCGTCTCGATCACCGGGACGTGGATGCAGGTCCTGGCGATGAACTGGCTCATCCTGTCCATCACCCACTCGGCCACCAGCGTCGGGCTCGGCCTGGTCCTGCAGGCCCTGCCGACCATGCTGCTCGGCCCGTGGGGCGGCGTGATCGCCGACCGGCTCCCCGCCCGCTACGTCGTGGCCGCCGGGCAGATCGCGCAGGCCGCGCTGTCGACCGTGCTCGCGGTGATCGCCGCGGGCGACCCGTCCGGCACCGGCGGCCTGTACGCGATCTCGCTGGCGTCCGGCATGGTCACCGCGATGACCTCGCCCGCGCTCGGCCGGTTCGGCGCCGAGGTCGTCGGCCCGGAGGACCTGTCCAACGGCCTGGCGCTCGGCTCGGTGCTGAGCTCCGGCGGCCGGATCCTCGGCATGAGCCTCGCCGGCGTGATCATCCCGCTGGCGGGCGTGCCCGGCGCGTTCGCCGCGAACGCGGTGAGCTTCCTCGGCGTGCTGCTGGCCATCGCGCTGATGCGCACCAAGGAACTGCACGTGCTGCCGCCCGCGAAGCCGGGCGAGCGCGGCATCGTGGCCGGGTTCCGGTACGTCCTCGGCAACCCCCGGCTGCTGATCATGTTCGGGCTGGCCTTCGCGCTCGGCAGCCTCGGCCGCAACTACCAGGTGACGATGGCGGCGATGAGCGAGGGGCCGCTGCACGGCGGCGCCGGCGGCTACGGCGCCCTGTCGGTGCTGTTCGCCGTCGGGACCGTCCTCGGCGGCGTGTACGCCGCGTCCCGCACCCGGCTCCCGCTCCGGCTGCTGCTGATCACCGCGACGATCTGCTCCGCCGGCCAGCTGCTCAGCGGCTTCGCGCCGTCCCTGGCGCTGTTCGGCGCCGCGATGCTGCCGATCGCGGCCGGCGCCGTCGTGCTGGACACCACCGTCGCCACCCGCGTCCAGCTGGACAGCCCCGGCCACCTGCGCGGCCGCGTCATCGCCGCGCAGGGCATGGTCGGCGCCGCGTCCGGCGCGGTCGGCGGCCCCGCGCTCGGCGCGCTCTGCGACACCCTCGGGCCCCGCACCGCGCTCATGCTGGCCGGGACCGTCTGCCTGGCGGTCGCGCTCGCCGCCGCCTACGGCTTCGCCCGCGTCCGCCGCACCCGCCCGGCCACCGCGGCGACCCTCCCGGCCGCCGCGCCGACCCCCGGCCTGGTCGCGGCCGAGGCCTGACCGTTCCGGCCGCCGGCCCGGTCACGGCGCCGCCGCCAGCCGGGCGCGCAGGCCGGCGGCGGCGCAGAGCACGGCCTCCCATTCGCCGGGCGAGGCGTCGACCGGACGGTGCGCGGTGAAGAGCGGGTTCAGCTCGACCCGCCGGTCCCCGGCGACCTCGCCGGCGAAGTCGAGCATCCGCCGCGCCGGGTCGTCGCCGCGCCGCGCGCCGAGCGTGGCGACGACCTCGTCCAAGGCGGCGGCGAGGTCCGCGCCCGGAGCCGTGACCGTCCCGCCGCAGCGGGCGAGCTGCTCCTCATAGCGGTCCTCCCAGAACTCCACGCGCCATCCCGGCCACAGCCCGCCGAGCGCGGGCACCAGGCCCGTGCGGGACCCGTTGATCCAGACGCCCGCCGTCCGCGCGCCGGTGTCCACGTGCAGGCCGCCGGAGGGGATCTCCCGCAGGTCCAGCCGGGAGCGCCCGCCGGCGGGCAGCCGGTCCAGCAGGGCCGGCCCCTGCCACGCGGTGTGGACGTACCACCCGAGCGGGTAGGCGACGCACCCCTCCGGCGTCCGGACGGTGAGGAGGTGGACCTCCTCGTCGAGGTCGGTGACGGTCTCCCCTGGGAGGAGCCGCTCCTCCTCGTCGGGGGCGCGGACGGCCGACCGGTCGACGCCGGCCGCCGCGGCGAGGTCGCCGACGCCGTCGTAGGCCCAGCGGACCGTCCAGCCCGGCCACATCTGCTCCAGCAGCGCCAGGAAGGCCCGCTTGCACGGCAGTTCCAGCATGAGCTGATCGCCGTAGAACACCAGCCGCCGCGTCGTGCGGTCGACCACGGCGCCGCCCTCGGCCCAGACGTCGTCCATCCAGTCGCGCCGCGGGTCGTCGCAGCGGTGCTGCGCGGCGATGAACCGGGCCGCCGGGTTCGGGCCCGCGGCCAGCGCGGAGCACACCATGTCGGCTCCCCAGTGGGAGTAGTGCAGCCGCACGCCGCCGGCGTCGATCAGCGCGAAGTTGGCGCGGGCACCCATGGGCGGTGACGGTACCGGCCGCCGTGTCCGTGGCCCAGTGGTTTGCGCGGTGGTCAGCCGGTGGCGGGGCGGAGAAGGGCCTCCTGGGCGATGGACGCGACGAGTGTGCCGTCCGCCGTGTGGAGCGTTCCGCGCGCGAGGCCCCGCGCGCCGTGGTTCGTCACCGGCTCCACCGAGTAGAGCAGCCACTGGTCCACCCGCGGCTGACGGTGGAACCACATCGCGTGGTCCAGTGTGACGGCCGTGACGAGCCGCTTCGGCGAGCCGGGCGCGCGGGCGCTGCTCACCACCCCCATGTCGGACAGGTAGGCCAGCAGGCACGCGTGCAGCGCCGGATCGTCGCCGACCGGCCGGTCCGCGCGGATCCAGAACGGGTGCGGCATCGGGAACTCGCCCTCGCCCGGCGGGTTCACCACGCGGATCTCGAACCCGATCGGATGCTTGAAGAACCCCGGCAGCGTCGGCTCCGGCAGCCCCTCCGGAGCCGGCGTCCCGGACGGGCCGGGCGGCTGCCAGTCGAAGCCGTCCTCCGGGTCGTGGAACGAGGCGATCAGCTCCAGGATCGGCTTGCCGCCCTGGCTCGCGGTGACGTGCCGGGTGGAGAACGAGCGCCCGTCGCGGGTGCGGGCCACCTCGAACCGCAGCGGCTCCTCCGGGGCGCCCGGACGGATGAAGTAGGCGTGCAGCGAGTGCGGCGGCCGCCCGTCCGCGGTGCGGCAGGCGGCCCGCAGCGCCTGCCCGGCGACCTGGCCGCCGAACAGCCGGGGCCGTCCCACCGACGGGGAGTCCGCCACGAAGACGTCGCCGCCGAGCGCCGTCAGGTCGAACAGCCGCGCCATGTCCTGCGGGGCGTCGCCCATGAACCCTCCCCATGAACCGGTCCGGAGCCCGTCGGGCCGCGTACGGCGCCGACCTTATCCGCGCGGCCGGACGAACCGGTCATCCGGGTGGGAACACTCCGCGGTTGGGGAGAGCGGTGCGAGCGCCGCGCGCCGCCGACCTATGATCGCCGTGGGGGACGGCGGAGCGCCCGGGGGCCGTCGGCGCTCGCCCGGTCCCGCCGAGGAGATGAGAGAGGCAATGGCTGATATCACCGAGGCGCCCGAGTGGACGGCGCTGGCCGAGCACCAGGCGGCGCTGGCGGGCCGGAACCTGCGCGAGCTGTTCGCCGAGGACCCGGGGCGCGTCGAGCGCATGACCGTGACCGCCGGGGACCTCTGCCTGGACTACTCCAAGCACCGGGCGACCGCCGAGACGCTGGGGCTGCTGGTGGCGCTGGCGGAGCGGGCCGGGCTGCGCGACCGGATCGCGGCGATGTTCTCCGGGGAGCACATCAACGTCAGCGAGGACCGCGCCGTCCTGCACACCGCGCTGCGGCTGCCGCCGGGGGAGGCGCTGACGGTGGACGGGCAGGACGTCGCCGCCGACGTGCACGCCGTCCTGGACAAGATGTCCCGGTTCGCCGAACGCGTCCGCTCGGGGGAGTGGACGGGGTTCACCGGCAAGCGGATCACCACCGTCGTCAACATCGGTATCGGCGGCTCCGACCTCGGGCCCGCGATGGCCTACGAGGCGCTGCACGACTACGTGGACGCCGGGATCTCCTGCCGGTTCGTCTCCAACATCGACCCGGCCGACATCGTCGGCAAGCTCGCCGGGCTCGACGCCGAGCAGACGCTGTTCGTCATCAGCTCCAAGACGTTCGGCACGCTGGAGACCCTCACCAACGCCAAGGTCGCGCGGCAGTGGCTGATCGACGCCCTCGGCGACGACAAGGCCGTCTCCCGGCACTTCGTCGCGGTGTCGACCAACGCCGAGCGCGTCGCGGACTTCGGCATCGACACCGACAACATGTTCGGGTTCTGGGACTGGGTCGGCGGCCGGTACTCCTTCGACGGCGCGATCGGCCTGTCGCTGATGATCGCGATCGGCGGCGAGGCGTTCCGCGAGATGCTGGCCGGCTTCCGCGTGATCGACGAGCACTTCCGCACCGCGCCGTTCGAGGCGAACATGCCGGTGCTGATGGGCCTGCTCGGCGTCTGGTACACCGACTTCTTCGGCGCGCAGACCCGCGCGGTGCTGCCCTACAGCCAGCGGCTGTCGCGCTTCCCCGCCTACCTCCAGCAGCTGACGATGGAGTCCAACGGCAAGTCGGTGCGGGCCGACGGCGCGCCCGTCGTGGCGCAGACCGGCGAGATCTTCTGGGGCGAGCCCGGCACCAACGGCCAGCACGCCTTCTACCAGCTGCTGCACCAGGGCACCCGGCTCGTCCCGGCCGACTTCATCGGGTTCGCCGAGCCGTTCGAGGACCGGGCGGGCATGCACGACCTGCTCACCGCGAACCTGCTCGCGCAGACGTCCGCGCTGGCGTTCGGCAAGACCGCCGACGAGATCGCCGCCGAGGGGACGCCCGCCGCGGTCGTGCCGCACAAGGTGATGCCGGGCAACCGGCCGACCAGCACGATCCTGGTCCCGAAGCTGACCCCGAAGACGCTCGGCGAGCTGGTCGCCCTCTACGAGCACATCGTGTTCGTCGAGGGGACGATCTGGGGCATCGACTCCTTCGACCAGTGGGGCGTCGAGCTCGGCAAGGTGATGGCGCAGGACCTCGCGCCCGCGCTCACCTCCGAAGAGCCGCCCGCGGACGCGCCTGACGCGTCCACGGCGGCGCTCGTCCGCAGGTACCGCGAGCTGCGCGGCCGCCGGGTCTGACCGGCCTGGAACGGAACGGGCCCGCCGGTGCGACCGGCGGGCCCGTTCCGTTTCGCGTCCGGGGTCAGGCCCAGCCCTGCTCCTCCAGGATCGCCCGGTACTCGGCGTAGGAGATGAACCCGTCGAGGTTGGCGTCGGCCTTCTCGAACCGGTCCTGCGTCTCCGCGCGCGTCCACGCGAGCCCGAGGTGCTCCAGGACGAGCGTGAACTCCATCAGGTCGAGCCGCTCGTCCTTGCCGAGGTCCGCCTTGGTGAACACGGCGAGAAGATCGTCCTCGGTGGGCCTGGTGGTCATCGTGCTCCTCTGAACTGGTCCGATATGCCCGCATCATAGACTCCGGGCATGCGCCGATCGAGCAGCACCGTGGTCGTCGTGGCGGGGGAGCGGGCCGGGGACGTGGTCGCCGGGCTGGACGGGCTGCACAACGTCCGCGCCCTCGTCCGCGGCGACGCCCCGCACGCCGAGTTCGCCGCGCTGGTGGGCCGCGCCGGCGGCACCTACGTCGTGCACGACGACGACCCGCTCGCCGCCGTCCGGGACGCCTGGACCGCCTTCTTCGACGGGGTGTCCGCGCCCGGCCCGCTGGAGGTCGCCGTCGAGGAGGCCCTCGCCGCGCTGCGCGCGGACCGCGTCCAGCTCCCCGACTACTACGTCGTCCTCGACCCCGAGGAGCTGCCCGAGACGGTGCGGCACTGGTGGCTGGGCGTGCTGGCCGGCGCCGCGCCCGCCCGCGTCGTCCCGGCGCCGTCGTCGCCGCCGCGGGTCGCCGCCGAGCTCGGACGGCTGTCGCCCGGCCGCTGGTGGCCGGACGACCTGGCGTCCTGGCTGCGGGAGCTGCCCCGCACCGTCCCCGACCGCGCCGGCCTCCCCGCGGGCTAGCCGGCGCCGCCGGTGATTCGCGGCCGGTGATTCGCGGCCGGTCACTCGCGGCCGGTCACTCGCGGCCGGTCACTCGCGGCCGGTCACTCGCCGCCGGTCAGCTCCGGGACGCGATGCCGGTACCGCTCGATGAGCGCGGTGTTCCGCTCGTCGCCGCCCGGCACGTTCGCGCTCGTCCACCTGGGCGGCTCCACGCCGCGCGCGGCGGCGAGGTCGTCCAGGTCGGCGAGGATCCGCGACCAGGCGTAGGCGGCGAGGATCGTGGAGACCGCGGCGGTCCGCGGCGCCTCCGGCGGGTGCAGGACGTCGCCGGGCGGCACCCGGGTGTCCACCACGATCGCGGCGTGGTCGGCGAGGGTCGTCGCGGCCCGGGCGGCGGCGCCGCTCGCGGCGCGGGCCGAGGTCACCGCGACCACCGGGACGTCCCGGGCCGCGCACTCCTCGGCGATCTCCACCGGGTACGGGTTGCTGCCGCTGGTGGAGAACACCACCGCGACGTCCGGCGGGGCGGGCGCGGCCTCCTTGACGACGGCCCGGCCGACGCCGGTGCGCCGCTCGGCGCGGGTGCTGCGGACGGCGTCGTCCAGCGGGAGCACGTCCGGCGCCCAGATCGGGCGGACCGCGGCGAGCCCGCCGGCCCGGTAGAACGTCTCGCACACCATCACCAGCGAGTGCCCGGCCCCGGCGACGTGCACGATCCCGCCCGCCTGGACCGCGTCGAGCAGCAGCGCCGCCGCCGCGCCGATCGCCTCCCCGGAGGCGGCGTCGAGGTCGTCGAGCAGGGCCCGCACCCGGCCGGGGAGCCGCTGCCGCGCGGCGTCAGGCATCGGGCACGGCCTCCTTGAGGACGCCGGCGAGGTCCTCGCGGCCGGGCGCGGCCCGCAGCCGGTCGGCCAGGCCGTCCGACAGCGACCGGGCCAGCGCGGAGAGCGTGCCGACGTGCGCGTCCGGGTCCGGCGTGCAGAACGCCAGCAGCAGGTCGACCGGGTCGTTGTCGGGATGCCCGAACTCCACCGGCGCGGCCAGCCGGGTCACGCCGACGCCGACGGCCAGCCCCCCGTCCTCGGGACGTGCGTGGACGAGCGCGAGGCCCTTGGTCAGCACGATGTACGGGCCGTGCTCCTCGACGACCCGCTCGCACGCCGCCGGGTAGCCGTCGCCCGCGGCGCCCGCGTCGACGAGCGCGGAGGCCGCCTCCCGGACGGCCTCGCGCCAGTCCCGCGCGGCGACGTCGTCGTTCGCGGCGATGACGGTCACGGCATCCACCCCTGCTCGGTCAGCCGCTCCTTCAGCTGCGCGGCCAGGCCGTCTTTGTCGAGGAAGTCGCTGATCGTGATGACGACGGGCGCGAGGTCGGCGATCTCGCCGGTGTGCATGCCCTGCCCGATCACCACGTCGGGGGACATGCCCCGCGCGGACGAAACGTCGGTGTTCTCCACCCGGGCGTCCACGCCGAGCGAGCCCAGCGCGTCCTCGGCGGTCATCTTCAGCATCAGGCTGGAGCCCATCCCGACCCCGCATACCGCGAGGACCTCCAGCCGCCTGTCCAGTGCCATCTCGGTTCCCTCCGTTGTGGGTCGTTCACGCCTTCGCGGTCGCCGCGTCGGCGGGCGCGGTCTCGCCCTCGACGGCCGCACGGCGCCGGTCGGCGCGTCCGAGCAGCACCAGGGTGACCACGGTCGCGGCGAGCGCCACGACCGGGACGAGCCAGACCGAGCCCTTGCCGATGACGGGGTCGGCCGCCTTCAGCAGCCAGCCGATCGCGTACCAGTCGGGGTCGGCGAGGGTGGACAGTTCCGGCGCCGTCCGCTCGTACAGCCCCCAGGTGAAGCCCTGGCCGACCGCGAGGATCAGGCCGGACACCACGCCGCCGAGGACGGCGCCGCGCCAGCCCGCCACGACGTTGCCGAACAGACCGGCCGCGCCGCCGACGAAGAACAGCATGATCATGGGCGGGGCGAGGGTGAACCAGCCGGCCGCCGCGGAGACCGCGAGGCAGGCCAGGAACACCACCGTGGACGTCACGAACCCGAGCATGACCGCGGTCGGCGCGACGGGGAAGACGGTCGGCGCGTCCAGCGCGGGCCGGGTGCCCGGGATGACCCGGTCGCTGAACCCCTTGAACGCCGGGACGATCTCGCCGAGGAACATCCGGACCCCGTACAGCAGGATCGCGATGCCGCCCGCGAACCGCAGCCCGACCAGCAGCCCCCACACCCATGGGGACAGCTTGTCGTCCATCTCGGCGGCGGCCTTGGCCACCACGCCGTGGTCGGCGAACGCGACCCCGAGCAGCATGATCACCGAGATGATCAGCGCGGTGCTGATGTTGACGTCCTTGAAGAACGACAGCTGCCGGGGCAGCGTCAGCTTCTCGGTGTCGTGCTTGTCGCGGCTGCCGAGCGGCCGGGCGGCGTAGCCGGTGATGAGGCAGGCCAGCGAGCTGGTGTGCGCGTACCCGAACCGGTCGTCCGGCATCACGCGGCGCATCAGCGGCCGCATCCACAGCGGCTGCAGCGTCCAGTACGCGGCGACGAACCCGGCCCCGCACAGCACCAGCGTGAGCTGGTTCGCGCCCGGCGCGATCGTGACGAGCGACGCGACGGTCACCGTGCTGATCCAGAACATCAGGTGGCCGGTCAGGTACAGGTACCGGGCGGCGGGGAAGAGCCGCACGATGAGCACGTGCGCGAGGAACGCCACCGTGATCACCAGCGCGATCGTCCCGCCCTGCTTCGACAGGAAGTCGGTGAGCGAGTGGTCGGCCTTCGGCGGCGTCGTGCCCATCGCGCTCGCCAGCACCGTCTGGAAGCTGGCGAGCCCGCCGGTGAACACGTCGACGCCGATGAACAGGATCACCACGCCGATCGTGGCGCGCAGCGCGCCCGCGACGACGTCCTCCGCCCGCTTGCGCTGCAGGATCAGCCCGGCGAGCGTGATGAGCCCGATCAGGATCGGGACCTGGCCGAAGACGTTGTTCGCCAGGAACGTGAGGATGTCCTTGATGACGCCCATGGTGAAGTCGCCTCACTTCTCAGGGGTGGAACGTGCGCTGCGGCCCCCGCCAGCGCTGATGGACGGTCGTGCCCGGGGCGCGTGCCGCACGCGCGCCGGGGGAGCGGTCAGTGGGACGGCGGGCGGAGGTCGAGCTCGAGGCGGTACCGGTCGCCCCGGTAGAGGGACCGGACGTACTCCAGCGGCCGGCCGTCCTCGTCCCGCGTCACCCGCTCGAACAGGAACGCCGGCGTGTGCACCGGAACCCCCAGCTCGGCGGCCTCCTCCAGGGTGGTGACGGTCGGCTCGATCGTCTCGGTGCCCGACGCGATCACGATGCCGGCGCCGCGCAGCAGGTCGTAGAACGACCGGCCCTCCAGGACGTCCCGGCGCAGCCCGGGCATCAGCGCCCGGGGCAGGTAGAGCGTCTCGATCGCCATCGTGGCGCCGTCCGCCAGCCGCAGCCGCCGAATGGTAAACACCTCTTCGGTCGGCGGCAGGGCCAGCCGCCTGCCGATCCGCGCCCCCGCGGTCTCCGTGCGGAACGACAGCACGCGGCCGCCCGGCTTCATCCCCCGCCGGATCATGTCCTCGGTGAAGGAGGTCATGGTGAGCGGCACCGCGATCCGCGGTTCGGCCACGTAGGTGCCGCTTCCGTGCCGCCGTTCGAGCAGCCCTTCGGCGACGAGGCCGTCCACGGCCTGCCGTAACGTGGGCCGGGAGACGCCGAGGTCCTCGACCAGCCGGCGTTCGGACGGCAGCGCGTCACCGGGCTCCAGGCCCTCGAGCATGGCGAGCAGCTCGCGGCGGACCGCCTGCCGCTTCGTGTTCCCGTTACGGCCCTCACCGCCAGTCCGCACGCCTGCACCCTTCCATGGAGCCGATCCCGTCGTCGCACACGCTACGTCCGATCATGGCGACTGGTCAATACCACTTTGTCGATGTTTGCCATGGCGGCGGGCGCGGCCCCGGCCTACCGTCACCGAAGATCGTCCTGACACCGGCCGAGCGCCGCGCCCGGGCGGCGCGGCGGGGGAGGCGGCGATATGAAGCGGCGCGTTCGTGCGGGCCTGGCGCTCGCGGTCCCGCTCGTCCTGTCCGTTCCGGCGGGCGCGGCGGCGGCCGGGGCGGGCGCCGGTCCGCCGGGCGACCGGCCCGGCTGGCGCCTCGTCGCCGCGGAGACCTTCGACCGGCGGCTGGACGACGCGCGGGTGCCGTGGAAGCCCGACGACGACGGGCCCGGCAGCCCGTACAACGTCGACATGTACGACAACGACGGCGCGTACTTCGCGACGGTGGGCGGCCCGGCGTTCCGGACGCAGCTCGCCAAGGTCCGCACGTACCGCAAGTCCTTCGCGTTCGGCCGGCGGGGCTGGCTCACCGCGGAGCTGGCCGCCCGTGACCGCGACGGCGACGGCCGTCCCGACGGTACGCCGACCCTCACGTCCGGGCACGGCGTGGCGAACCTCGACGAGCCCGACTACCGCGGCGGCGTCGTCATCCGCTCGACGCGCGACCTGCCTTCCGAGTACCGCGTCGAGATGACGCTGCGCGGCCTCGACTTCGGCGGCGAGCGCAATGGCTCATGGGACTATCCCGACGGCCGGATCAACGGCTACGCGCCGGGAGGCTGCAAGACCGTCTTCCCGTGGGCGTCGGGCGGCGACTTCTCCAGGCCCGAATGCGAATGGGCCGACGCCCGCACCGACTCCAACGGCTTCTACTACATGTCGATCATGGATTACCGGCGCGTCGCGCCGCACGACAACATCTTCGTCCACGGCCACCGCAAGGTCGCCATGGACGGCTACAACAGGTACAAGTACACGGGATCGGGACTCAAGTACTGCAACCCCGCCACCAGGCAGTACGAGCCGTACTCCGCCGGGACGGGAAACGGCGTCAACGCCATTTTCATGACCGACGACCGCCGGTATCCGGCCATGCCCGGCACCGAGTACCTGATGCAGAGCGAATGCGGCTTCGTCAAAGGCGGCGCGATCGTGTCGACGGTCGACCTGCGGCCGGAACTGCTGCCGCATAACCCGTACACCTTCGCGATCGAGCGGCGGAACGGGGCCTACACGATGGAGATGTCGGGCGTCTTCGCGCACGTGGGCCAAGCGACGTTCCGGTACACCCGGAAGTTCGTCCAGGACGGCGAGCCGATCTGGCACTACAACCAGAGACCCGGCGAGTACGACGGCCGCTACGACGCCGACTGGACCTGGAAGGGGCCCGGCGGCACGCTCGTCGACCGCGGCACCTGGCCCGCCGGCTCCGCCTATCCGGACCGGTTCATGATCGGCGATCCGCACATGAACTTCTACGAGGGCACGGCGAAGGTCGACGACATCCGCCTGTACACGCCGGAGAACCGTTCGGCCGGCTCGGGCACCGCGCGCGGCGGGTGAGCCTCCAGCAGCCGGATGCCCGGCGGGGCCGGTGACCTGCCGAGACGAAGTCGCGGAACAGGTGTTCTGCGGCATTTCTCCGGGGTTCACTCCGCGGCCGGGATCCGCTCCTACCGTGGGCCGTGCCGTCTCCGGAGGGAGAGGATCCCGATGCCGCGTCCCCGCCGGCTCCTCGCCGTGGTCGCCGCCGCCGGACTCGCCGGCCTGGCGATCGGATACTGGGCTCCGGGCCCCGAGGGGGCCGCGGCGGCCCTCGCGTCGGTCCGGCCCGCCCGCTTCAGCAGGGCTTCAAGGAGCTGATCTTGTAGCCGAACTCGGTGGTGTTCCCCTTGGAGCCCACCAGCGGCTCGCGCGCGGCGGCGCGCTTGTCGCCCTTGTAATGGGCGTGCTCGTAGAGGCACCAGCGGCGCCCCGTGCGGTTCCACGCCGACAGCACGTGGTCGTTGAGCCCGCCCTCCAGTTCGCTGAGATCCCGCGCCTTGTGCGCGAAGGACAGGCGGGCTCCGCCGCCGTTCCTGTCGTGCCAGATGCACATCCGGCCGCGCGGGCAGGCGTCGTAGCCCGCCACCGACGGCGCCGCCACCGGCGTTGACGACGCCGACGCCGTCACGACCGGCGCCCCCGCCGCCAGCGCCGACGCCATGAGGACCAGTCCGGCCCGAGTTCCGACTCGCACACCCACCGCCTTACGGCCACCCCATCGTGACCCTAGAGAACGACTCGGTCACGGATCGTAGCCTGCCGATCTGTCAGGCCACCGCCCGCGCCGCCACTGGTGAGACAGGTGTGGCCGGGGCGTGACGCCGGTCGCGCGCAAGGGGACCGGGCGCGGCCGCTGCTCGCACGGTGCGGCCCCGGGGGGTTCGCGATCATTCGCCCTCCGTTCGGCTGCGCGCCCCGTCGGCGCCACTCGCGATCTCTAAGTTCCTGCGGCGGCGTCTAAGACGGGAACCGACATGGGCAGAAGCAGGGCCGTCCGGGCTCGCGGCATCACGAAGTCGTTCGGCGAGGTGGTCGCGCTCGACGACGTCGATCTGGAGGTCGAGGCCGGGCAGGTGCACGGCCTGGTGGGCCCGAACGGCGCCGGCAAGACGACGCTGCTCGGCCTGCTGCTCGGCCTGGCGGTCGCGGACCGCGGCCGCCTGGAGATCCTGGGGACGCCCGTCGGCCGGACGCTCGCCGTCCCCGACGGCGTCGCGGGCTTCGTGGACGGGCCCGGCCTCTACCCCTCGCTCACCGCGCGGCAGAACCTCACCGCCCTGGCGAGGCTGCGCGGGCACGACTCCGCCGCCGGCGTCGGCGAGGCACTGGAGCAGGTGGGGCTCACCGACGTCGCGGACGACCGGGTGCGGGGCTTCTCGCTCGGGATGCGGCAGCGGCTCGGGCTGGCCGCCGCGCTGCTCACCCGGCCGCGGCTGCTCGTCATCGACGAGCCCGCCAACGGCCTCGACCCGGCGGGCAAGCGGCACGTGCACCGGGTCATCACCGGGCTCGCCGCGGACGGTGCCGCCGTCGTCATGTCCAGCCACCGGATGGACGACCTCGCCGCCCTGTGCCCGGAGGTCACGATCCTCTCGACCGGGCGGGTCGTGTTCTCGGGGCCGGTGAGCAAGCTCGCCGCCGAGGTCGGCGACCTCGACCACCGGCTGCAGACCTCGGACCCGGCGGCGGCCCGCGAAGTGGCGTCGGGGACGCCCGGCCTGCGGGTCGTCCGCGGCCCGGACGACGGCGCGGGCGGCGGCGTCAGCGGCGGTGCGGACGCCGGGGTGCTCGTCGTCCGCGGGCCGGTGGAGGCCCTCGACGACCTGGTGGTGCGGCTGGTCGGGGCCGGTGTCGCGGTGCGCGGGCTGGCGCCCGTGGTCCCGCCGCTGGAGGCCGCCTTCCTGGCGCTGACCGGGACCGGGACCGAGCCCGGGACCGCACCCGGGACTGCGCCCGGCGAGACCGAGGAGGACCCCCGATGACCGCCACCGCCACCACCGCCGGACCCGCCGCGGACGAGGCCCGTCCGGCGCCGCTGCCGCGCGGCTACCGCTTCGAGCTGGTCAAGCTGCTGTCCCAGTGGCGGATCCGGCTGGTGCTCGCGGTGTGCTGGATCGGTCCAGCCGCGTTCGTGGCCGCGGTGAGCCTGCAGACCTCGCTCCCGGCCGACACGGTCTTCGGCCGCTGGATGCACGCGTCCGGCTGGGCGGGGTCGCTGGTGGTGCTGGGCTTCTCGTGCAGCTGGGCGCTGCCGCTGCTGACGTCGCTCGTCGCGGGCGACGTGTTCGCCGCCGAGGACCGGCTCGGCACCTGGCGCCACCTGCTCGTCGCGGTCCGCTCCCCGCGCCGGATCTTCGTGGCGAAGGCCCTCGCGAGCCTCACCGTGATCCTGGCGATGACCGCGGGGCTGGCCGTCTCGGGCATCGCCGGGGGGCTGGCCGCCGTCGGCGGCCACCCGCTCGCCGGCCTCGACGGCCACATGCTGTCCTCGGGGGACGCGGCCACGACGGTGCTGCTCGCGTGGTGCTGCGCGCTCGCGCCGACGCTGGCGTTCGCGGCGGTCGGGCTGCTCGGCTCGGTGGCGCTCGGCCGCTCGCCGATGGGGCTGCTGATGCCCGCGCTCCTCGCCGTCGGGCTGCAGCTCGCGCAGATGCTCCCGCTGCCGGTCGCGGTGCGGATGGCCCTGCCGAGCGAGGCGTTCCTCGCCTGGCGCGGCCTGTTCACCGCCCCCGCGCAGACGCGCCCGCTGCTCATCGGCGTCGCGGTCGGCCTTGTGTGGGCGGCCGCCGCGACCGCGCTGGCCTACCGGCTGTTCCTGCGCCGCGACTTCACCGACCTGGCCTACGACGGGTCGGGGCGCCGCGTCACCGTGAGCGGGGTGCTGCCGCTGGCCGGCCTCGCCGTCCTCA
The DNA here is from genome assembly GCF_040651755.1 of Actinomadura sp. NPDC048394. NCBI lineage: Bacteria > Bacillati > Actinomycetota > Actinomycetes > Streptosporangiales > Thermomonosporaceae > Actinomadura > Actinomadura sp. NPDC048394. Next base: position 19,522 of record NZ_JBEZJL010000114.1, read on the forward strand.
CGGTCGCGGTGGTCTCCTGGACGACCCCGGCGCACGGATCGGGGATCGAGCGGGTGAAGCTCGAGCGGTCCCTCGCCACCTCGTACGCGCACCTCTACCGGCTGCAGACCCGCGAGCTGCACCGTCCCGCCGTCACCGAGGCGCAGCTGAGGGCCACCGCGTCCTGCGACAAGGGCGGCGACCGCGTCGCCGACGAGGGGCCGGGCAACGACTGGCGGTGCGTCGTGACGTGGCACCTGCCCGGCGTGGCGTCCGCGGGCACCGCCATCTACCAGCTCGACGTCACCGCGGACGGGCGGTACGTCGCCGACGGCGACGGTCCGAAGGAGGTGAACGGCTACTTCCAGGTGCGCACCTCGAGCGGGGATGCGCCCAACCCCCTGTGGCAGTTCGACGGCGACGTCGATCTGCTCGCAAGCCCCGCCAGTGCTCAGAAGGGTTAGTCCATGCACGTCATACGTCAACGCCGGAGCCCCGCGGAGAACCGCTCCGGGGTGTTCCGCCGGCTCGGCGGCCGCCGGGTCCGGATCGTCGCGGCCGGTACGGCCGCGCTGGCCATCGCGGCGAGCGGAGGAGTCGCCTACGCGTCGACGCACGCGTTCGGCACGCACAAGGTCGGCGACACGACCGGCCTCGGCACGCTGCTCGCGAGCGACCAGTTCGACAAGCCGCTGGGCGACCGGCTGCTCGTCGACAACGGGAAGCTGCTGTCCTCGACGATCAGCCCGGACGGCCGGTACCTCGCCGCCCTGACCACCGACAGGTCGATCGCCCTGACGATCGTCGACCTGAAGGACTACAAGGTCCTCCAGCAGGCGGGCACCGCCGCCGACGCGGACCTGAAGATCAGCAACAACAACGTCGGGCAGGAGGGGCCGACCTACTCCCCGGACGGCAGGACCCTCTGGATGCCGCAGGTCAACGGCTTCGACCGCTTCCCGGTGAACGCCGACGGCACCGTCGGGGCCCCGACGTTCGTCACGATCCCGAACGACGGCTCGAAGCACCCGCTGCCCGCCCAGGCGGTGTTCTCCGCCGACGGCGCCACCCTGTACACCGCCGTCAACGGCCAGAACCGCGTCGTCGCGCTGGACCCGGCCACGGGGACGATCAAGCAGAGCTGGACCGTCGGGAACGCTCCACGCGACCTCGCCCTGGTCGGCGGCAAGCTCTACGTCAGCAACGAGGGCGGGCGTCCCGCGAAGGACGGCGACCAGACCCTCAACTCCTACGGCACCCAGGTCCCCGCGGACCCGAAGACGGGCGCCGCCACCACCGGGACGGTCAGCGTCATCGACGTGGGCGGCTCGGGCGGCTCGGTGAAGTCCATCGACGTGGGGCTGCACCCGACCGCGCTGCACGCCGCGAACGGGGTGCTGTTCGTCGCCAACACCGGCAGCGACACCGTCTCCGTCGTCGACACCTCGAAGGACGCCGTCGTCCAGACCATCACGACCCAGCCCTGGCCCGGGGCCAAGGTCGGGTACGAGCCCGACGGCGTCACCCTCACCGCCGACGGCCGGCTGCTGGTCACCCTCGGCCGCGCCAACGCCCTCGCCGTCTACCGGTACAAGAGCCCCAAGGAGCCGGTCGGGTACGTCGGCCTGCTGCCGACGGACTACTTCCCGGAGAACGTGACGACGGTCGGCGGGCAGGTGGTCGTCACCAACCTGCGCGGCATCGGCGAGCGCGGCCCCACCCGCACCATCGACAAGGGCGCCGGCACGTCGCCGGCGACTGGCCACAACACCCACGACTCGACCGGCTCCCTGCTGCGGTTCAAGCTGCCGGACGACCGCATCGTCAGGGCCTACACCGCCAGGGTGTTCCAGCAGAACGGCTGGGACGCCGCGTCGCTCATCGGGCTGCGCACCGGCGGCCGCGCGAAGGCCGTGCCGGTCCCGGTCCGGCTCGGCGACCCGTCGACCATCAAGCACGTCTTCCTGCTCGTCAAGGAGAACCGCTCCTACGACCAGATGTTCGGTGACGACAAGCGCGGCAACGGCGACCCGTCGCTCGCCCAGTTCGGCGAGAACGCGACGCCGAACCAGCACGCGCTGGCCCGCCAGTTCGGGCTGTACGACAACACCTACGACGTCGGCACCAACTCCGCCGAGGGCCACAACTGGCTCATGCAGTCCGACAACCCGGAGTACACCGAGTCGGGCGCCGGCCTGTACACGCGCAGCTACGACACCGAGGACGACGCGCTCGGCCACCAGCGGTCCGGCACGCTGTGGAGCGGCGTCCAGGCCGCCGGCGGCACCGTCAAGAACTACGGCGAGTTCCTGCAGTTCGAGACCAAGCCGTCCGGTGCGACCTGGCAGCAGTTCTACTGCGACGCGAGGACGATGGCGGACACCGGCCAGAACACGGCCATCAAGACCGACTCGTCGTCCCCGATCCCGTCGCTGAACGACGTCACGGCGCACGACTACCCGAAGTTCGACACCAACATCCCCGACATCTACCGGTACGAGATCTGGAAGCGCCACTTCGACGCCGAGGGCCCGGCCTCCCTCAACATGTTCTGGCTCTCCAGCGACCACACCGGCGGCGCGCCGAACCCGATCGCGCAGGTCGCCGACAACGACCTCGCGGTGGGCCGGATCGTCGACCACATCTCGCACAGCAAGTACTGGAAGGACAGCGCGATCTTCGTCATCGAGGACGACACCCAGGACGGGGTCGACCACGTCGACGGAGCGCGCGGGCCGGTGCAGGTCATCAGCCCCTACGCCAACCACGGCAAGGTCGACAGCCACTACTACTCGCAGATCACGGTGGTCCGCACCATCGAGCAGATCCTCGGGGTCCGGCCGATGAACCAGAAGGACAGCGCGGCCACCCCGATGTACACCGCCTTCACCGGGCGGCCCGACTACACGCCGTTCACCGCCGTGCAGAACCGCGTCCCGCTGACCTACGGGCTCAAGACGCCCCCGGCCTGCGGCGACGACCCCGTCCCGACGGCGAAGGCGTCGCTCGCCCCCGCTCAGTCGCCGACCCCGGCGGTGCCGGCGGGGGAGAAGGGCGTCGCGAACCTGTGGGACGCGTGGAACCGGCAGCAGCACCAGAACGACCAGAACCCGATGCCGGACCGCGCCAACCCCGACCAGATGGACCACTACACGTGGTACCTGACCCACGGGTTCACCAAGCCGTACCCGGGTGAGAAGAAGATCCTCACCCCGGCGGAGGTGCCCGGCCGCTACCTGCCGTCGCCGGACGCCGACGGCTGACCCGGACCGACGCGCAGCACAGGCGGCCCGCCGGGGGACTCTCCCGGCGGGCCGCCGCACGTCAGGCGGTGCTGGCGGGTGCGTCAGGCGGTGGTGGCGGCGGGGGCGCCCGAGCGGTACTCCTGCGGGCTCATGCCGTGCTCCCGCTTGAACGCGGTGCTCAGCGCGAACGCGGTGCCGTAGCCGACCTGCCGCGCGACGGCGTCGAGCGTGGCGTCGCTCTCGCGCAGCAGGTCCGCGGCCTGCGCCAGCCGGACGCCGGTCAGGTACGCCATCGGCGGCTCGCCGACGAGCTTGCCGAACCGCTGCGCGAGCGCCGCCCGGGAGACGCCGACCTTCGCGGCGAGGTCCGCGACCGTCCACGGATGCGCGAGGTCGTCGTGCAGCAGCCGCAGCGCGGGCCCGACGACCGGGTCGCCGTGCGCCCGGTACCAGCCGGGCTGCTCCGCCTCCGGGCGGGACAACCAGGCGCGCAGCGTCTGGATCAGCAGCAGGTCCAGCAGCCGGTCGAGCACGACCTCCTGGCCCGGCTCGTCCTTGACGATCTCCTCGTCGAGCAGCCCGACCAGCGGCGACCGCCAGGTGTCGCCGCGCACGACCGCGAGCGGCGGCAACGCCGCCAGCAGCCGCTGCGTGACGGCGCCGCGCGTCTCGTAGGTGCCGACGAGCATCACCGCCCTGCCGCCCGGGTCCGTGCCCCAGGCGCGCACGCCCAGGTCCATCGCCTCCGACAGGCTCGTCCCGTCCGGGGTGGTGCAGCGCTGGCCCGGGTGGATGACGATCTGCGGTTCGGTGGCCGGGTCGTCCGCGACGACGTACGGGTCCGGGCCGCGGCAGATCACCAGGTCGCCGGCCCGGACGTGCACGGGCGCCCCCTTGTCGGGGATCACCCACGCCTCGTCGCGGACCACGGCCACCAGGGTCAGCGGCGCCTCGTCCTGGATCCGCATCGACCACGGCGGGTTCAGCATCGAGCGGATCATGAACGCTCCGTGCGCGCGGGGTCCGTCGAGGAGGTCGGTCAGGGCGTCCATGCGATCAGCGTAAAGGGCGTGGACGCTCGCGTATGGAGTCCGGCTTCTCAACGATGTTGGACGAGAGGCCCCGGCGGTTGACTCGAGGGCATGACGAACACCACCACGAACACCACCACGAACACCACGACGAACACTCAGGCGACCACGGCGGCGGACGCCCGGGAGGACGGCCTCGTCCTCGTGCTCGGCGGGACGGGCAAGACCGGCCGCCGCGTCGTCGAGCGGCTGGAGGCCCTGGACGTCCCCGTCCGGATGGGCTCGCGGTCGGCCGACCCCCGCTTCGACTGGACCGACGAGACCACCTGGGCGCCCGTCCTGAACGGCGTCGAGGCGGTGTACCTGTCCTACTACCCCGACCTCGCCGCCCCCGGCGCGCCCGAGGCGATCGGCGCCTTCACCGCCGCGGCGGCGGCCGCCGGAGTGCGCCGGGTCGTGCTGCTGTCGGGACGCGGGGAGGAAGAGGCGCAGGCCTGCGAGCGGGTCGTCCAGGACTCCGGCCTGGAGTGGACCGTCGTGCGGGCCGCGTGGTTCGCGCAGAACTTCAGCGAGGACTACCTGCTCGACCCGGTCCGGGCCGGCGAGGTCGTCCTGCCGGCCGGCGATGTGCCCGAGCCGTTCGCCGACGCCGACGACATCGCCGACGTGGCCGTCGCCGCCCTCACCGGCGACGGGCACGCCGGCGAGGTCTACGAGGTCACCGGCCCGCGCGCCCTCACCTTCGCCGAGGCGGTCGCCGAGATCGGCCGCGCCGCGGGACGCGAGATCGCCTATGTCCGGGTCGGCGCGGACGACTACGCGGCGGCGCTCGAGGAGCACGGCCTGCCCGGCGAGGTCATCGGCCTGCTGACGTACCTGTTCACCACCGTCCTGGACGGCCGCAACGCCGAACCGGCCGACGGCGTCCGCCGCGCGCTCGGCCGCGAGGCGCGCGACTTCGCCGTCTACGCCCGCGAGACCGCCGCCACCGGCATCTGGACCGCCTGAACCCGCCCGCCGGCGCCCGGGACCCGATCCCCGGACCGCGGCCCGCGCTCGCCCGCCGAGCGCGGGCCGCGCCCGGCTTGCGCTTACGATCACGGGATGAGCGGTGTGTACGCGATCAGCGACCTGCACGTCGGATTCCCCGAGAACCGCGCCTTCGTCGAGGCGCTGAAGCCGGAGGCGCCGGGCGACTGGCTGATCGTGGCGGGTGACGTCGCCGAGAAGTTCGCCGACGTCGAGTGGGCGCTGGGCGCGCTGGCCGGGCGGTGGGAGCGCGTGCTGTGGGTCCCCGGCAACCACGAGCTCTGGACGGTCAAGAACGACCCGGTGGCGCTGCGCGGTGAGGCCCGCTACCGGCGGCTCGTCGAGATGTGCCGCGGGCTCGGCGTGCTGACGCCCGAGGACCCGTACCCGGTCTGGGACGGCGCGGACGGCCCCGTCACGGTCGCCCCGCTTTTCCTGCTGTACGACTACACGTTCCGGCCGGACGGCGCGTCCACCAAGGAGGAGGCGCTGGCGATCGCGCACGAGTCCGGAGTCGTCTGCACCGACGAGGTCTACCTTCACCCGGACCCGCATCCCACCCGGGACGCGTGGTGCGACGCCCGGATCGCCTACACCGAGGAGCGGCTCGCGGCCCTCGCCCTCGGCACCCGGACCGTCCTGGTCAACCACTGGCCGCTCGTCCGCGAGCCCACCCGCGTGCTCTGGTACCCGGAGTTCGCGCAGTGGTGCGGGACCGAGCGCACCGCCGGCTGGCACGCCCGGTTCGGCGCCGTCGCCGTCGTGTACGGGCACCTGCACATCCCCCGGACGATCTGGACGGACGGCGTGCCGCACATCGAGGTGTCGGTCGGTTACCCGCGCGAATGGCGCAGGCACGGCGGCGAACCGAAGGGGCCGCGCCGCGTCCTCCCCGTCCCCGCCCGGTCCTGACGCCTCAGCCGGACGCGTCCGGCGCCCCGCCGGACTCACCAGAACCGCCGGGCGCGATGCCGGACGCGCCGGGGGCGATGCCGGAGGCGGCGAGGGAGAGCAGGCGATCGGCGGCGCCGGGCTCGTTCTCGGCGGCCATGGCGATCCCGCCGGCCAGCTTCAGCACGTCGAGGAACGCGGCCCCGGCGGGCGCCTCGCCGGCCTGCTGCGCGCGCGCGAAGAGCGCCTCGCCCGCGTCCCGCATCGCCCGGCACGACCGGAACGCCTTCGGGCGCTCGCCCTGCAGGGAAACCAGGACGGACGGGGCCGTCCCCCGGAACTGCGACACGGCGGCCACGAAGCCGTCCAGCCAGGTGAGGAGCGCCCGCCCGGGCTCCGGCGACGCCAGCAGCTCGCGGCCCCGCTCGGCGAGCGCGTCGTAGGCGTCGGCGAGCAGCGCCTCCAGGAGGTCCTGCCGGGTGGGGAAGTGGCGGTAGAGCGTCCCGACGCCGACGCCCGCCCGGCGGGCGACCCCCTCCAGCGAGGCGCCCGCGCCGTCGCGCAGGAACATCTCGCGCGCGGCGGCGAGCAGCCGGGCGCGGTTGCGCCGGACGTCCGCGCGCGGCGCACGGGTGCGCGGCGTGTCGTCGCTGGTCACCTGGGTCCCCGGTCCTTCCTGACGCGTGCGCGACCGCGGCGTGCAGGGGATGGTCCGCGGTGTTGGAACGTTCCCTGAAGTCTAGTCGCACCGTGTCGCGCCGCCCCGGGCAGGCGGCCGCCGGACCCCCGGCCGGGGGTCCGCCGGACCCCCG
>NZ_JBEZJL010000115.1:0-24749 GCF_040651755.1 Actinomadura sp. NPDC048394
CTCCCACCGATATCATCCCTCCCCCCCATACACTCTTTCCCACCCCGACGCTCTACCGATCTGCCCCTCCCGCGCGGCCGCCGCTCCGGGCCCCGCCCCCCGCCGGGCCCCGGCGCCCCCCACCTCTGCTGGGCGCCGGGGCCCCACACGTCTCCCGGGTGCATCGGGGGTGCGGTTCTGTCGGGGGCGCGGGTCACAATGGGGGCATGTGCCGCAGCATCAAGACGCTCCGCCCGCCGTTCGCCGAGGACGTGACCGACCAGGACGTCCGGGCCGCCGCGCTCCAGTACGTCCGCAAGATCTCCGGGTTCCGCGCCCCCGCGTCCCACAACGCCGAGGCGTTCGACCGGGCCGTCGAGGAGATCGCGCGCTCCACCGCCGCGCTCCTGGACTCGCTGGAGGTCCGGGGCCGCCGCGCGAGCTAGCCGCCTGACCGCCCCGCCCGGCCGCCGCGCGAGCTAGCCCACCGGCCGCCCGCGCTGGCCCCGCGGACCGCCGTGCCCGGTCAGTTGTGGCAGTTCTGGCCGGCGAGGTCCAGCGCGAGGGACGTGACGCGCCCGCCCGCCAGCAGCAGGCTGTACACGGCCTTCGGGTTGCCGGGGACGGGGGAGGACGCGCCGTTCACGCCGTTCGCCAGCTTCGGGTAGGCGTGCTTGACCTGCGCCAGCGTGGACCCGACACCGATGCCCTGCGGGGTGCGCATGCCGCCGACGGCGAAGATCGAGACGATGCCGTAGCGCGCCGAGTAGTAGACGCCGACCGAGCCCTTCGGGGTGCGGCGCGTCCGCAGGTCGTAGCCGGAGCAGCCGTTCGCACCGGCGCGCACCTTCCCGACGAGCAGGCCGCTGCCGCGCAGCTGCTGCGCCGTCATGCCGAGCCGTAACGTCCCGTAGCCGAGCGGGCCGAGGGTCGCGGTCCGGTTCGGCGCGGCGGTCCGGCGCGGCACCGGCGGCCGGCCGCCGCCACCGCCGCCGCCGCCGAGCCTCGGGGTGCTGGTCGCGCCGATCGCGGGCGCCGACACGGCGGCCGTCCCGCCGCCCTTGGCGTCCCCGCCCCCGCCGCCCCCGCAGCCGGCCAGCAGCAGCGCCCCCGCCGCCGTCCCCGCCGTCACGATCGCCGAACGCCTCATCCGGACTCTCCCCCAAGAAACGATCACGTGCCGGCCCATCAGACGGAGCCGGCACGCGAACGGTTCAGTTTGCCCGGAATGCGGGATATGTCGCTACTGGGCGGCGACCAGCTCCGCGATCTGGACGGCGTTCAGCGCCGCCCCCTTGCGCAGGTTGTCGCCCGAGCAGAACAGCGCCAGCCCGTTCTCCACGGTCTCGTCCCGGCGGATCCGGCCCACGTACGTCGGGTCCTGCCCGGCGGCCTGCAGCGGCGTCGGCACGTCCGCCAGCACCACGCCCGGCGCGCCGGACAGCAGCTCGCTCGCGCGCTCCGGCCCGATCGGACGCTCGAACCGCGCGTTGATCTGCAGCGAGTGCCCGGTGAACACCGGCACGCGCACGCAGGTCCCGGACACCTTCAGGTCCGGGATCTCCAGGATCTTGCGGCTCTCGTTGCGGAGCTTCTGCTCCTCGTCGGTCTCGGCGAGCCCGTCGTCGACGATCGAGCCCGCCATCGGCAGCACGTTGAACGCGATCGGCCGCACGTACACCTGCGGGTCGGGGAACTCCACCGCCGCGCCGTCGTGGGTGAGCCGGTCGGCGTTCTCGACGACCTTGCGCGCCTGCTCGTGCAGCTCCGACACACCCGCGAGGCCGCTGCCCGACACCGCCTGGTACGTCGACACGACCAGCGCGGCCAGCCCCGCCTCGGCGTGCAGCGGCCGCAGCACCGGCATCGCCGCCATCGTCGTGCAGTTCGGGTTCGCGATGATCCCCTTCGGGCGGTCCGCCGCCGCGTGCGGGTTGACCTCCGCCACCACCAGCGGGACGTCCGGGTCCATCCGCCAGGCCGACGAGTTGTCGATCACGACGGCGCCCGCCGCGGCGACCTTCGGCGCCAGCTCCTTCGACGAGCCCTTCCCCGCGGAGAACAGCACGATGTCGAGGCCCGCGTAGTCGGCGGCCGCCGCGTCCTCGACGGTGATCTCGGTGTCGCCCCAGGGAAGCTTCCGCCCGGCCGAGCGGGCGGAGGCGAACAGCCGCAGCTCGTCCACCGGGAATCCGCGTTCCGCCAGGATGCGGCGCATCACGCCCCCGACCTGGCCGGTGGCCCCGACGATCCCGATCCTCATGCCGCTCCCTCTGCTCGTCCTGCGCTTCCCGTCCCGCTACCTGGGCCGACGAGTCTGCCGAGGCCCGGGCGGGGACGTCCAGTCATTAACCCTTCACACCGACTTTAAGCGGCGCTCAACGGACGCGCACACGCGCCCGCCTGTGACGACGGCGCCCCCGAGACCGCGGATTCCCGTCCCGGACGGCCTCAGGGACCGGCCTCGGGGGCGAATCAGGGCGGTTCCGGATGTCGCGCCGCCGCCGGGATGGGCATCATCGAGGCATGGACATGAACAAGGGCACCACCGAACGGCGGCTCCGCCGCACCCGCGACGGGCGCATGCTCGCGGGCGTCTGCTCCGGCGCGGCCGAGTTCCTCGGCGTCGACGCCAACATCGTCCGGCTCGTCTTGGCCGTCTTCACGGTCTTCGGCGGCGCGGGCGTGGCCCTCTACCTGGTCGCGTGGCTGCTGATCCCGGAGGAGGGCGCCGCGACGTCCATCGCCGAGGACCTGTTCAAGAAGGCCCAGGACAACCCGAACGTGCAGGACGCCGTCCAGCGCACCAAGGACGCGGTGAACAAGAACCGCACGCACGCCTGAGCGCGGCCCGCAGCGGAGCGCCAGCGGAGCGGAGGGCGGCGCTCAGGCGTGCCCTCCCCGGGGGTGTGGGGGTCGTCCCCCACAAAGTTGACCCGCCTGAGGGCACGCACGCCTGAGCGGGGCTCAGGGGGCGGGGGCGGAGCGGCGGATGCCGGGGAGGTCCTCGTCGCGGGACGCGGCGACCTCCACGGGGGCGGCCGGCTCGGTCATGCCGGAGATGACGCCGCCGCGGATCTGGTTCCAGGACAGCGACAGCATCGCGGCGACCGACAGGCCGATGACGCCGGCGAGCGCCACCACCGTCTGCGGGCCGAGGACCTGCGTCGCGGCCCCGGCGACGAGGATGCCGAGGCCCTGGCCGGCGAGGATGCCGGACTGGGCCAGGCCGAACGCCTGGCCGCGGCCGGACGGCGGCACCGCCGCGACGAACGCCGCGTTGGCCGCCAGCTGGTACGCGCTGCCCATCCCGGACAGCGCCCACAGCGCCAGGACCCCCCACAGCGGCGGATGGACGCCCGCGCCGACCAGCGGCAGGCACGCGGCCATCGACATCCACCCCATGAACCGCAGCCGGTTCGCCGGGCGGACGAAGCGGCTGAACAGGAACGCCCCGAACACCATGCCCGTCGGCATCGCCGACATCAGCAGCCCCACCGTCACCGGGCTGCCGTCGAAGGTCGCCGCGTACGGCGCCGCGAGGCCCTCGGGGACGACGTAGAACGCGCACAGCCACGCGAACGACACCAGCGACCGCAGCACCGGGTCGCCGAGCACCAGCCGCGCCCCGTCCCGCGTCCCGCGCCACAGCCCGAGCGACTCGCGCTCCCGCCGCTTCGGCGCGGCGCGCGGCCGCAGCCCGCCCACCAGGATCACCGCGGACAGGCCGAACGTCAGCGCGTCGATGGCGAGCGCCTCGTACGACCCGACGACCCCCACGATCGTGCCGCCCACCAGGGCCCCGAGCGTCTGGGTGCCCTGGTGCGTCATGTTGTTGATCGCCGACCCGGCCACGTACCGGTCGCCCTCCAGGACGTCCGGCAGCACGGCGGCGCGCGCGGCGGTGAACGGGGCGCCGAGCAGCACCGTCGCGAACACCAGCAGGCACAGGCCCGCGAACGGCATCTCGACCAGCGCCATCAGCGCGACCAGGCAGGCCCGCAGCACATCGCAGACGATCATCACGGTGCGGCGCGGGAACAGGTCGGCGAGCCCGGACAGCACCGGCCCGCCCACGATCGGCGGCAGGTACGTCAGCGCGTACGTGACGGCCGTCAGCAGCGCCGAGTCCGTGCGGTGGTACACCAGCACGGCCAGCGCGACCTGCGCCAGCTGGTCCCCGACGAACGACAGCGCCTGCGCCAGCCAGAGGGCACGGAACTCACCCACCGCGAACACCTCGCGGTAGGTGGCCTGCTCCTCCGCCGGACGCCGATGCCGGCCGGTCTGCCTTCCCGCCACGCACGCTCCAGTTCGGCTCGCCCAGGGTTGGACGACCCTCCTATTAACTCACGCTGCGTGGCAGTTATGTGACCTACCGTGCCCAAATATTGAAACGCGTCGCCGACGTGTCTCAATACCCCAGGTCGTGGAGCCGACGGTCATCGATCCCGAAATGATGCGCGATCTCATGAATCACCGTGATCCGCACCTCTTCCACGACGTCCTCCTCGGTGTCGCAGATCCGGAGGATCTCCCGGCGGTAGATGGAGATGTGATCGGGCAGGACGGCCCCGTACCAGTCACCGCGCTCCGTGAGGGGTACGCCTTGGTAAAGGCCCAGCAGGCCCGGCTCGGGTGCGTCATCCTCGACCACGACGACGACGTTGCGCATCTGCGCGGCCAGCTCGGCGGGGATGGTGTCGAGGGCCGCCCCGACCAGGTCCTCGAACGCCTCCCGCGACATCTCGATCACAGTGCCATTCTGCTCGACCGAAGGAGGATCGTTGCCGTTCCGGCCGACCGCCCTCGCCGCCCGGATCACCGCCCTCGCCGCACGACTGCCCCGCGCCGCGTCCGCCCGCACGGCGGAGCTCGCCGCCCGGTACCCCCGCGCCGCGTCCGTCGCGCACAGCGCGCGCGCCGGAGCGGGCCGCGCGCGCGCCGGAGCGGGCCGCGCGCGCGCCGCCGGCGTCCGCGCCGCCCGCAGCCGCTGGACCCGCATCGCCCTCACCATCGCCATCGGCCTCGCCGGCGGCTACGTCGGCCTCCTCGTCGGCGGCCGCACCGTCACCCCGGTCGGCCCCGCGAACGTCCAGCTCGTCCTGCACCCGTCACTGCACGGCGGGACCACCCTCGAACTGCCGCCGCTCGGCGCCGTCCACCTCGACACCCACTCCGGCCCCGTGTCCGTCGAGGCGCACCTCACCGACGTCCGCCCCGACCAGGCGCAGCGGCTCATCGAGGACGACTCGGCGCTCGACCGCGTCACCGACCAGATCGCCGACCAGATCCGGCACGGGGTGACCGTCCTGCTGATCCGCGCGGCCGTCCTCGCGCTGGTCTTCGCGTTCCTCGCCGCGCTGATCCTGTTCCGGTCCTGGCGGCGCGCCGTCGCCGCCGTCGGCGCGTCCGCCGCGGGCCTCGTCGCCGTCGCCCTGCTCGCCTGGACGACCTTCAACCCCGACTCCATCGCCGAGCCCCGCTACACCGGCCTGCTCGCCAACGCCCCCCAGGTCGTCGGCGACGCCGAGACCGTCTTCACCCGCTTCTCCACCTACCGCGCCAACCTCGCCCGCCTCGTCGGCAACGCCTCCAAGCTGTACGCGGCGACCTCGACGCTCCCGACCTACGAGCCGGACCCGTCCACCATCCGCGTCCTGCACGTCTCCGACATCCACCTGAACCCGACCGCGTGGAACGTCATCAAGTCCGTGAGCACCCAGTTCCACGCCACCTTCATCATCGACACCGGCGACCTCATGGACCACGGCAGCAAGCCGGAGGACAAGTTCGCCGACTCGATCTCCGACCTGAAGATCCCGTACGTCTACATCCGCGGGAACCACGACTCGCGGAGCACCCAGCGGGCCGTCGCGCGGCAGAAGAACGCGATCGTCCTCGACGACCAGACCCGCGAGGTCGGCGGCCTGCGCATCTACGGCGTCGGCGACCCCCGCTTCACCCCCGACAAGAGCACCCGCGACGACTTCGTCGGCTCCGACCAGGTCCGCGCCGAGGGCAACGTCCTCGCCGACAAGCTCCGCAAGTCCGGCACGACGCCCGACGTCGTCCTCACCCACGACCCGTCCGAGGGCGAGGCGTTCTCCGGCCTGACGCCCCTGATCCTGTCCGGCCACCTGCACGCCCGCCAGACGAAGCTGCTGCCGACCGGCACCCGCCTGTTCGTCCAGGGCTCCACCGGCGGCGCCGGCCTGCGCGGCCTCGAACACGAGGAGCCGACCCCCATCGAGCTGTCCGTCCTCTACTTCAACCGCGCCTCGCACCGCCTCCAGGGCTGGGACGACCTGCAGCTCGGCGGTCTCGGCCTCACCTCCGCCAAGATCGAGCGCCATCTCGAACCCGACCCGGACCGCGCGATCAAGCCGCAGCCCCCGGCCACCGCCCCGCCCTCGTCCCCGACCTCGCCGTTCCCGTCGAAGTTCCCGTCCGACTGGCCGTCCCGGAGCCCGTCCCCCACCACCTCGCCGACCTCGTCGGCGTCACCCACCCGCGAACGCGGGTAACCGTTTGCGCGCCGCCCCGCCACGTCCTCTACACTTGACCGGGTCGAGTGGCAACCATCTCTGCCACCACCGGGCCCCCTTCGTCTAGCGGCCTAGGACGCCGCCCTTTCAAGGCGGTAGCGCCGGTTCGAATCCGGTAGGGGGTACACACAGGATCGGCTTCGCTGGGCGCGGTTCGGCGGGTTCGGGCGTTTCGGGTCAGGCGACGGGCGCGGTAGTGGAGGCGCCCAGGCAGGTGAAACGGCCCCCTTTCACCTCGTAGGCGTAGCTGACGCCGTCGGTCAGGCCGCCCTGGGCCGTGAAGCGGATGCGCTGGGTCACGCCGGGCGCGTCGATGTTCCGCAGGTAGTCGTTGATCTGCGTGCCCGTGCGGCCGCCGTGTTCCAAGGCGCGCAGGACGGCCCAGGTCGCGTCGTACGTCTCCGGCGCGTAGAGAGCGGGACGGCTTCCCTTGTTGGCCTGGGCGTAGCGGGTCGCGAAGTCCGTGAAGGCTTTCGGCATCCGCGCGCCGCCCGGCGCGAAGCTCGAGCAGGGGCAGGTGAGGACCGCGCCTTCGGCCGCCTTTCCCGCGCCGGAGGCGAGCCGCGGGTCCAGCGACGGCAGGCCCAGGTAGAACCGCCCGCTGAAGCCCGCCGTCCGCACCCGCTTGAGCAGCGGACCGGCGGCCGCGGGGAGGCCGCCGTAGAAGACCGCGTCCGCGTCCAGCCCCTTCACGTCACTGATCACGGTCGTGTAGTCGGGCGGGCTCGTCCTCAGCACCACGACGCGGACCAGGGCGTCCAGCGCCTCGGCGCGCGCCCGGAACACGTTCGCGAGCCGGTGGGCCAGGGGCTGGGTGGTGTCGTCGAGCACCACCACCCGGGTTCGCGTGGCGAAGCGGCGGCGGCCCATCATCTCGGCGAGGGCGCTCACCGACGCGTCCATGTCGGGGACGACCGTGTGCCAGTACGTCCATCCACCGCCCGACGACGCGGAGGCCGGCGCCGCCGACGACAGCGCGGGGATGTGCTGGGCTTCGAGGATCGGCATGGCGCCCGTCGCCTCCTCGCCGAACCTGCCGACGACGGCGGCGGTCTTCAGCCGCGCCGCTTCCCGTCCGGCCGCCGCGTCCTGCGCGTCGGCCCCGGTGACGGTGTCGAGCCGCACGAGCTGGACGTGGACGGAGGGCTTCTTCGCATTGAACTCGTTCACCGCCTGCTGAGCGCCCGCCCAGACGCCCGCGGAGGCGGCGGCCTGCGGGCCGCGCATCGGCGCCATCACACCGATCTTGACGGTGCCCCCGGTGCGGCCGGAGCCGACCGTCCCGGCGGTACCCCGCGTCGTGCCGGTGGCGCCGTGCGCGGAGGGGCCGTCCGGGAGCTGCGAGATCCCGGCCGGGACGGCGATCGCGAGCGCCGCCGCCGCGGCTCCGGCCGTGATCAGCAGGCCCCGCCGCGACCGGCGCGGCGCGAGCTGCGGGGGCGGCGGGCCGTAGGCGACCTTGGTGAGCACCGCGGTGGCCGACGCCATGCCGCGTTCGAGGAGGTCGTCCGGCCGGACGCCGGGCGGCAGGTCCGCGCCGGCCATGCCGAGCAGCCGGAAGAGCACGTCGGCGCTGGTGGGGCGGCGGGCCGGGTCCTTGGCGAGGCAGGCGCCGGCCAGTTCCGCGAGCGGACCGGGCAGCGCGCTCACGTCGGCCTCGGCGTTCAGGACGGCGTTCAGCAGCGCGGGGATCGAGTCGCCCGGGAAGGGCGGCCGGCCGGTCGCGGCGAACAGCAGCGTGCCGCCCCAGGCGAAGACGTCGGCGGGCGGGCCCGCGGCGTCGCCCGCGACCTGCTCGGGCGCCATGTACGCGGGCGTGCCGACGACCTGGCTGGTGACGGTGATGAGGGACGAGTCCAGCGCGCGGGCGATGCCGAAGTCGATGACCCGGGGGCCGTCCGGCCCGATGAGGATGTTCGGGGGCTTGAAGTCGCGGTGCACGATGCCCGCGCGGTGGATCGCCGACAACGCGGTGGCGGTGCCGATGGCGAGGCGCAGCAGCGCGCCGGGATCGAGCGGCCCCCGGGCACGGACGAGCTCGGCGAGGGACGGACCGTGGACGAGCTCGCTGACGATGTACGGCCGGTCGCCCTGGACGTCGGCGTCCAGCACGCGCGCCGTGCAGAAGCCGCCGGCCCGGGAGGCCACCTCCAGCTCGCGCACGAAGCGCCGCCGCGCCTCGGGGTCCCGGCCCAGCCGGGCGTGCAGCAGCTTGACCGCCACCTCGCGGCCGTGCCCGTCCCGGCCCAGGTAGACCGAGCCCTGGCCGCCGTCGCCCAGCCGCCCGGCCAGGACGTACGGGCCGACCTGCCGGGGGTCCTCGGGCAGCAGCGGGTCGGCCATCGGTCCCTCCGGGGGTCGCACGGCGAACGATCATCGCACGCGGCGTCCCGGCGGAGGAGCCGTTTCGCCCCGGATCCCTAGGAGAGGAGCGCCGGGGCCAGGTGGACGAGGCGGTCGACGTCGGCGGTGAAGTCGTCGCCGGTCGCGGGGAGGAGGACGGCGTGGTCGGCGCCCGCGGCGAGGTGGTCCCGCACCTGGGCGGCGACGGCGGCGGGCTCGTCGCCGGCGTTGTGGCGCAGCCCGACGACGACGAGCTTGTCCGGGCCGAGCGTCCGGCGGGCCTCCGCGGTGAACTCGGGCGGCTGGCCGGCGGGGAAGGCGCCGTCGGCCGCGGCGGCGGCGAGCGCCAGCATCTTCGGGCCGTTCGCGCCGATGATCCGGGGATAGGCCGCGCCGGGCCCGGGCATCTGCGGGGGCTCGGCCATGGCGTCCAGGTAGGCCCGCATCGTGTCGACGGGGCGGCCGAAGTCGCGGCCGACGGCCGCCGCCTGTTCCGGGTAGCCGACGCCGAGGCCGAGGACGAGCCGGTCCGGGTACGCCTCGGCGAGGACGGCCGCCGCGCCGTGCGCGGTCTGCGGCGCCCGGGCCCAGACGTTGGCGACGCCGGTACCGAACGCCATCCGCTCGGTGGCCTCCATCAGCACGGCGAGCTGCGCGAACACGTCCTTGCCGCCGACCGGCTCGTTGCACCAGGTCGTCCCGTAGCCGGCGGCCTCCAGCCGCCGGGCGGCCTTGCGCTGCTCGTCGATCGGGATCCAGCGGGTGAACGGCACCGGCACGTACGTCCCGACCGGCCCGAGGGCCCGGCGGGCCCGTTCGACGTCGCGCATGGTGGTGGACTCCATTCGGGAAGCGGGTGCCGTGGATCCACCTTGCGCACGGACGACCTCCGCCGTCCAATCGCTGTTTCGCAAAGCGCGATACGCAGCAGGCATCACCGCACGTCAAGCGCCTTGCCAGGGTGAAAGGCTCAGGCGGGCTGGGGCGTGCGGGCCGCCTTGATCGCTTCGCGCAGGTGCTCCTCCTGATCGTCGGACAGCGACGTCTGGATGAGCCGGCCGCCGAACGGCGCCATCTCCGGGACGGCCTTGTCCGGGTTGCGCTTGTCGATCAGGACGAACACGGCCGCCGCGCCCGGCGCCAGGTGCTCGCCGAGGTTCCGCATGAAGTCGTCGTCGACGCCCGCGTCGGCCGCCGAGCCCAGGGCGGCGCCGGTGGCCCCGCCGATGGCCATGCCGAGCAGCGGCATGAAGAAGATCAGGCCGATGAGGCCGCCCCAGGCGGCGCCGCCGAGCGCGCCGCCGGCGGTCATGCTCCGGGCCTGGTGGAGTTTGATCTTGCCGTTGTCCTTGCGTTCGACGACGACCACGTCGGCCAGCCCGATGACGTGCTCCTTGTGCAGCTGGATGAGCTTGTCGCGGGCCCGTTCGGCGTGGTCCAGGTCGTCGTAGGCGACGGCGATGAGGTCGCTCATGGTTCCCCCCGGTCGATGGTTCGGCCGCCGGGGAGCGAGGACGCCCTCGTCCCCCGACCGTGGTGGGATGCCCCGAAAACTCCCTGTTGACTCGGGGGTTCATGGGCTCTTGGTGCATTTGTGGCACTGAGGTGATCCAGGCCAGGGAAGTGCTCGGGTACCGACGAACCCTGCCGTGAGGAGTTGACCGTGGCCGCGCTGCCGTCCCTGGACGACCGGACCGATTTCGAGAACGCGGACAAGGGGTTCGTCGGCACCGCGTCGCGACCGGAGATCGCGGACGGCGACGGCCGGGTCGTCTGGGACCTGGACGCCTACGCCTTCCTGGACGCCGCGTGCCCCGCGACGGCGAACCCGAGCCTGTGGCGGCAGTCGCAGCTCACCGCCAAGCACGGCCTGTACCAGGTGGCGAACGGCATCTACCAGGTGCGCGGGTTCGACCTGTCGAACATCTCCTTCATCGAGGCCGACACGGGCGTGATCGTCGTCGACCCGCTGCTGTCGGTCGAATGCGCGGCGGCGGCGCTGGAGCTGTACCAGGAGCACCGGGGGAACCGTCCGGTGACCGCGGTCATCTACAGCCATTCGCACGCCGACCATTTCGGCGGCGTCCGCGGGGTGGTGCCGCCGGGCGCGCGGATCCCGATCATCGCGCCGGCCGGGTTCCTGGAGCACGCCGTGGCGGAGAACGTCTACGCGGGCACCGCGATGAACCGGCGCGCGATCTTCATGTACGGCGCGGAGCTGCCCCGCGACGCGACCGGGCAGATCGGCGCGGGGCTCGGCCCGACGACGTCCACCGGCACGATCTCGCTGATCGAGCCGAACCTGACCATCACCGAGACGGGCCAGGAGGAGGTGGTGGACGGGGTCCGGATCGTGTTCCAGCTGACGCCGGGCACCGAGGCGCCCGCGGAGATGAACTTCCACATCCCGGACCGGCGGGCGCTGTGCATGGCCGAGAACGCGACCCACAACCTGCACAACGTGCTGACGCTGCGCGGCGCGCTGGTGCGGGACCCGCGTGTGTGGGCCCGCTATCTCACCGAGGCGATCGAGATGTTCGCGGCGGATTCCGATGTGCTGTTCGCCTCGCACCATTGGCCGACGTGGGGGACGCGGGAGCTGACGGATTTCCTGTCCGAGCAGCGGGACCTGTACGCCTACATTCACGACCAGACGCTGCGGATGCTGAATCAGGGCCGCACCGGAGCCGAGATCGCCGAGCTGATCGAGATGCCGCCCGCGCTGGAAAGGGCCTGGCACACGCACGGCTATTACGGGTCGGTCTCCCACAACGTCAAAGCGATCTACCAGCGGTACATGGGGTGGTTCGACGGCAATCCCGCGCACCTGTGGGAACTGCCGCCGGAGGAGTCGGCGAAGAAGCACGTCGAATTCATGGGCGGCGCGGAGAGCGTCATCCCCAAGGCCAGGGATGCGTTCGAGGCGGGCGAGACGCGCTGGGCCGCGCAGGTCCTCAACTACGTCGTGTTCGCCGATCCCGGGAACACCGAGGCCCGCGAACTCCTCGCCCGGGTCTACGACGAGCTGGGGCACGGCAGCGAGAACGGCACCTGGCGCAATTTCTATCTCCAGGGCGCCGCGGAACTGCGCGGCAACAAGCCGACGAACACGCTCGACAGTTCGTCCCCGGACGTCCTGATGGCGCTCAGCGTCGAGCAGGTCTTCGACTCCCTCGCCATCCGCGTGGACGGCCCGCGCGCCTGGGACACCCGGCTGACCATCGACTGCAACTTCACCGACCTCAAGGACGAGGTCCGGCTCAGCCTCGCCAACGGCGTCCTCACCCAGACCCGCGCGCACGACGGCACGCCCGCCGACCTCACCCTGACCCTGACCAAGCCGCAGCTGCTCCGGCTCGTCGCCACGCAGGACCTCGGCGACATCCAGGCCGACGGCGACCGCCGGGCCCTCACCACCCTGATCGGCCTGCTGGACGCCCCCGACCGCGACTTCGACATCGTCACGCCCTGACTCCCGGCACGGCCCGCCCGCACTGCCATACTTGGGAGTATGGTTCCGTACCATGGAGTATGGAGATGAGATCGTCCGCCGGGTGCGGGAGCTGGCGCCCGCGCTCGCCGCCCGCGCGCGCGAGGCCGAGGACGCGCGCCGCCTGCCCGACGCCACCATCGCGGACCTCGCCGCGTCCGGCCTGTTCAGCATGCTCGTGCCGAAGCGGTTCGGTGGCGCCGAGCTCGGGTTCGAGCCGATGGCGGCGGCGTGCCGAGAAGTCGGGGCGGCCTGCGCGTCCACGGGCTGGCTGTCGGTCATCTACACGCTGCACAACTGGATGGTGGCGCTGTTCCCCGAGCGGGCGCAGGAGGAGGTCTGGGCCGAGCGGCCGTACGCGCTGATCCCGTGCGTCCTCGCCCCGACCGGCACCGCCGAGCCGGCGGACGGCGGGCACCGGGTCACCGGACGCTGGTCGTGGGGCAGCGGCTCCATGCACGCCGACCACGCGATGGTCATGGGCCTCGTCACCACCGACGGCGCGATCGAGCCGCGGCTGTTCCTGCTGCCGCGCGCGGACGTGACCGTCCACGATGTCTGGCACACCAGCGGGATGCGCGGGACGGGCAGCAACGACATCGAGGTCGCGGACGTCTTCGTCCCGGCGCACCGGTCGGTGCCGCTGACGGCGCTGACCGAGGGGCGCTCGCCCGGGTCGCGCGTCCACCCGGCGCCGCTCTACCGGACCCCGCTCGTCCCGGTGTTCGCGCTGACCAGCGCGGCGCCCGTGCTCGGCGTCGCCGAGGGCGTGCTCGCGCTGTTCGCCGAGCGGATGCGGAGCCGGCGGATGGCCTACAGCGGCGAGCGGCAGCGCGACCTGATGAGCGGGCAGATCCGGCTCGCCACCGCCACCGCGGACCTCGCGGCGGCGCGGCTGCTCCTGGACGACGCGCTCCGGGACGTGACCGAGGCCGCCGCCGCGGGCGACGCGACGGGCCTGCCCCTCCGCGCAAGGGCCCGGCTTGTCGCGGCGCACGTGGCCGCCACGGCCCGGCGCGTCGTCAACGAGCTGTGCGGCGCGGCAGGCGCGAGCACCCAGTTCGCGGACTCGCCGTTCCAGCGGGCCCAGCGCGATGTGAATACGATCAGCGGGCATGTGGTCTTCGACCCGGACGCGGCGTACGCCCTCTACGGCCGGATCGAGCTGGGCATGGACCCTGGTCCGGTGGTCCTGGTGTAGCGGAGCGTGGGGAGCGCGATGACGGCCCGTACGAGGATGGCCAGGCGGGACTGGGTGGAGGCCGGCTACCAGGAACTCGCCCGCACCGGCGAGCGCGGCGTCGCGATCACCTCGCTCGCCGCCCGGCTCGGCGTCACCAAGGGCAGCTTCTACTGGCACTTCAAGGACCGCGGCGAGCTGATGCGGGCGCTCCTCGACCGGTGGGCGCACGAGCGGACCGACGAGATGCTGGACCTCGCCCTCGGCAGCACCGGCGACCCGCGCGAGCGGCTGCGCCGCATCCAGGCGCTCGGCCGCGAGATCGCGCCGGTCGACCGGGCGATGCGGCTGTGGGCGCAGCACGACCCGGCCGCGGAGGAGGCCGTCCGGCACGCCGACCGCGCGCTGCTCGGGCACATCGCCGCGTGCCTGGAGGGCCTCGGGTTCGGCGCCGACGACGCGCGGCTGCGGGCGCTGCTGATGCTGCGCTCGTGGGTCGGCGGCTACCTCGTCCCGTCCGGCGCGCCCGGCGTCGCCGCCGGGACGGACCCGGGCGACCGGATGCTGGAGATCCTGCTGAGCTAGCAGGTCTTCTCGTACGGGATGTCCTGCACGTACTGCTTCCATTCGCTTCGCGACAGCGGCCCGACCCGCTTGCAGAGGCCGTCCTCCAGCAGGCGCGGCGCGACCGTGTGCGTGACGAGCTTCCCGTCGTCGCCGCTCACGCTGTAGAGCCGGGTGCCGTCCGGGCTGAACGCCAGCGACTCGATCGTCGCGTCGATCGACGCGGAGGTGTGCCCGGTCAGCGGGAGCCCGAGCCGCCGCTGCCCCTGCACGTCCCAGAGGTCGATCTTGCCCTGCATGTCCGTCGTGGCGAGGAGCCGTCCGTCCGGCGAGAGGGCCGCGATCGGGGACTTGCCGTCGGGCGTCGCGACCGGGGTGCCGATCTGCTTGAGCGTCCGGACGTTCCAGAACGACAGCGACCGCCGGTCGGACCGGTCCTGCACGGTGACGAGCGTCCCCTGCCGGTCGACGGCCTGGACGGTTGTGGCGAGCGGGTTCGGCGGCGCGATCGTCTTCCCGGACGGGAACGCGACCACGCCGAGGTCGTTGGCGGACACGACGCTCTTCCCGTCCGCGCTCCAGACGATCTGCAGGTTCGGCGTGCTGTCGGACGCGCCGGTCCGTCCCGCCGCGCGCGCTTGGCCGAGCTGCCGTCCGGTCGAGGTGTCCCAGAACCGCAGCAGGGTCGCCCGCGGCTGGTCCTGGTTCGCGGGCGTCGCCGAGCCGCCGAGCGTCACGGTCGCGATGGCCTTGCCATCCGGCGAGAACGACGGCAGCGGCCGGGACGATGGCATCGCCGCAGGTCCGAGGTCGATCGCGGCGCGCTTCGTGCGCGACCGCACGTCCCAGATCTCGACCGTCCTGTCCTGCCGGAACAGCGCGAGCAGCCGGCCGTCCCCCGACAGCGACATCCGGTCGCCGCCGTACCCGTTCGTGTAGGTGATCGGGAGGGTCGTGCGGCGCGCCCGCTTCGCGGTGTCCCAGATCTGCACGCCGGTGGACGGCGACGGGTCCGCGGTGGCGAGCGTCGACCCGTCCAGGCTGATCGCCGAGTCCCCGTACGCCCGCGCCACCTGCACCGGACGCACGAACACCGAGACGTCGATGGACTGGACGCGCCCCTCGCTGTCCACGCAGCGCAGGCTCCGCCCGTCCGCGCTGAACCGGGTCGCGTTGCACATGTCGTCCGGCTTGTAGAACAGGTAGGGCGGCTCGGACGTGCCGGTGTCGGTGCTCCACAGCGCCATGCCGGCCGCGAGGAAGTTCCCGTCCGGGCTGAACGTGAACTCCGAGTCGAGGCTGTCGAACCCCTTCGGCGCCTTCAGCCGCGTGCGCAGCTCGCCCGTCTTGACGTCCACCACCGTGATCTCGTCCTTGAGGCCGCCGGCGTCGGTGGCCGCGAAGAACCGGCCGTCCGGGCTGAACCCGATCCTGGACGTCTCGGCGAGGTCCCGGACCTGGTCGGGCACCTTGATCCGCTTGAAGGTCGCCAGGTCCCGCCCGACGAGCCGCCAATGGCCGCCGTCCTTGGCCACGCCGACCAGGATCCTCTCATCCGGCGAGAAGATCGGGCCCGTGATGCTGAAGTTCTCCTTCGCGGTGAACCGCACCCGCCCGGTGGCCGTGTCGAGGACCTTCACCGTCCCGTGGTGCGTCGTGACGAGCCGCGCCCCGCTCGGGCTGAACCACAGCCCGTCTCCCATCACGTGCTTGAACGGCAGGCCCGTCCGCGCGCCGGACGTGGTGTCCCAGAGCGCCAGCGTGCCGTCCTTCTGCAGCGTGAGCAGCCGCTTGCCGTCCAGCGTCAGCCCCAGCCCGGCCACGCCCGCGCCCGCGACACGCAGCGTCAGCGCCTTCTTCGTGTCCGGGTCGCCGAGGATGACGGTGTTGTCCTTCCACCACGCGTAAGGCCCGGCCTTGTCGGGACTCAGCGTGTTCCAGTCCGTCCCGACCCCCGCCGGCCGGAACATCCCCTGCTCCCACTGCTCGGTCAGCGTCAGCAGCGCGTCCCGCGTCTCGAACGTGTCCCCCGCCAGCGCGGACGCGGCGACCGCGAGCCGCCGCGCCAGCACCGGATCCGTCCGGCGGAGCTGGACGGCCCGCGTCGCGAGCTGCCGCCCCACCGCCGAGTCCCGCTGCTCCGCCACCGTCGCGTTCGTCTTCCGCAGGCTCCGGCTCTGCACCGCGACCGCCGCCCCCGCGCACAGCGCGATCACCAGCAGCACCGCCAGCGTCGTCGTGACGGCGGCCCGCGTCCGGGCCCGATCCCGCGTCTGCCGGACCGACGCGTCCAGGAACGCCCGCTCGACCAGGTTCAACGTCAGCTGCCGCCGCCCGACCGACGCCCACGCCAGCGCCCCGTCCAGCGCCGACCCCTGATGCAGGTCCGCCGGCTTGCGCCCGTTCGCGTTCCACACCCGCGCCGCCCCCGCCAGCGCCTGCTGAGCCGCGAGCCCGTCGCTCTCCGCCCTCACCCAATCGGCCAGCCGCGGCCACGCCCGCAGCAGCGCCGGCGACGCGATGGAGATCGTCACATCATCCCGCCGGACGAGCCCGGCGCCGCAGAACGCGTCCAGCACATCCTCCAGCGCCCGCTCGCCCGTGATCCCGTCCACGAGGTCGCCCACCGGCACCGGACGCAGCGCCCCCTGCGCGTCCGCCGGCGCCGCGACCATCCTCAGCAGCACCCGCGGGACCGCCTGCTGCGCCTCCCACCCCAGCCGCCGGTACACCTGCTCCGCGACCTCCCCCAGCGCGGGCGGCAACGTCACCGACGGCGCCTCCCCGAGGCCCGCCGCCTTCGTCCCCGCCTCCAGCGCGTCACCGCTCACCCCGCTGAGCAGCCCGTCCAGCACCTCCTGCGCGCTCGGCCGCTGCTCGGGGTCCTGGTTGAGCGCCGCGTCCACGAGCCCCCGCAACGGCTCCGGCAGCGCATCCGTCTTCGGACGCTCGTTCAAGATCTGATGGTGCAGGGTCGCCATCGTCTCCCCGTCGAACGGCGCCCGCCCGTTCGCCGCGAACAGCACCACCGCCGCCCACGCCCACACGTCCACCGCGGGCGTGGCCCGCCTCCCCTGGAACAGCTCCGGCGCCATCCACCGCGGCGTCCCCTTCAGCGCCCCCGTCGCGCTGCGCGACATCTCGTCCGTCTTCGCGATCCCGAAGTCGATCACCCGCGGCCCGTCCGGCCCCAGCAGCACGTTCGCGGGCTTCAGATCCCGATGGATGATCCCGGCCCGATGGATCGACGCCAGCGCCGTCGCGATCCCGATCGCCAGCCGGTGCAGCTCGTCCGCCCCGTACGCCCCCCGCTCGCTCACCCACGCCTGCAGGTCCGGCCCGGGCACGTACTCGCTGACGATGTACGGCGGCACGCTGTCGAGATCCGCGCCGATGATCCGCGCCGTGCAGAACGACGCCACCCGCTGCAGCGTCGCGACCTCCTTCCGCAACCCGTTCCGCAGTGCCTCATTGACGGTGTCGACATGCAGCGCCTTGACCGCGACCCGCGCGCCCCCAGCGTCGTAC
Organism: Actinomadura sp. NPDC048394; assembly: GCF_040651755.1. NCBI lineage: Bacteria > Bacillati > Actinomycetota > Actinomycetes > Streptosporangiales > Thermomonosporaceae > Actinomadura > Actinomadura sp. NPDC048394. The sequence continues at coordinate 17,633 of NZ_JBEZJL010000115.1, forward strand.
CCCTCGTAAACGACCCCCTGCCCCCCGGCCCCCAACCGCCCGGCCAGCCAGTACCCACCCAACTCCCGAGGATCCCCGACCAAAAGCGGCCCAGCCATACCGACGCCCCTCCACCGACAAGGACGCCACCCCGCGCCCTCAAGGAGCCCCAGAATATACAGACACCCATGTCCTTTTGAGCCGCCCCACCCCCGATGTGCCCCACCGCATACCCCCGCTCCACCACCCGTTCGCTTCAGCGACTCCGCTGTTCAACCACACGACCACCCACCGTTCAACCCGCCCCACCAATGCGCGACCCACCGGATCGCCGCCCGCCACGATCCATGCGGGTCGCCCCGCCCCCACTCCCGAACCAAGAGACCTCGAAGGAGGACACCACCGCCCAATGCGTCGAGGTCGCCCGCCTCGAAAGAACCTTTGGAGTACGCGACAGCAAGCAAGCTCATATGTCGCCACACGACCGAGGAGTTCGCTGCGATGCTGCATCGGCTCTAGGGCATCAAGTGACAGCGACGGTGTGGCGTAAAAGCAAAACCAAAGCACCAACCAGGGTGGCGAGTGTGTCGAGGGCGCTGTGCACTCCAACGTCATCGGGATGCGGGACAGCAACGACCCCGACGGCGGTCAGCTGTTCTTGCTCCTGAGCTGTTCGCGGCGCTCGTCCGGCTGCTGGAGGACCTCGCCTGACGCAGCGGCGCCGCCCCAAATGCGGGGTGGGCTTAGGCGTGCAGGGTGGGGTGGTAGATGAGCTCCTGGATGTGGCCGTCGAGGGTCCGATGCTCGATCAGTTCCAGGTCGAAGTCGGCCGCATCCTGGAAGACCGGGTCCAGCCCGGTCTGACCGGTGATGACGGGGAACAGCGTCACCTGGACGCGATCGACCAGGCCGGCGGCCATCAGCGCCCGGTTCATCGACAGGCTCCCGTGCGAGCGCAACGGCACCTCCGACTCGTCCTTGAGCCGGGCGACGACGTCGACGGCGTCGCCGCTCACGACGGTCACGTCCGGCCAGTCGAGGGATCCTTCCAGCGTGGTCGACACCACGGTCGCGGGCAGGTTCCTCATCCGGGTGACCCATGGGTCGCGCACCTCGGACTCCTCGGTGCTCGATGCCAGCATCCGCGCGAACGCCCGGTAGGTGTTGGCTCCGAAGACCATTCGCTGCTCCTCGCTGTACAAGGCGAGGCGGCGGTCGAGGAGTTCGGGGCCTTGCTTGCCCCAGTAGCCCGTCCAGGCGCCGCCGGCGGCGCCGAAGCCGTCGAGGCTGGAAAAGACGTCGAAGGTATAGATGGCGGTCATAGCGCGCTCCCTCCAGTGCCGTCGATCACACGTCAGTAATGCGGACTGGCGGTCCTGTCGAAACTCATCGCCCTCGGACGAGTGGGCTCGTCCCGACCGTGGCCGTCTGTCTGGTGGGGAATTGCGGGTTTTGGGGGCGGGGTGGCGGGTGGCGGATCAGCATGGGGGGGGCAATGTCGGTTCGTGGGCGGGTGGGCCGTCCGGATGTCGCGGGATGGTGATGCGGTGTGAGTGAGGTTGAGGTGCCGGTGCAGGCGGTGGAGGAGCCGGTTTCGGAGGGGTCGTGGTTGGGGCGGGGGGTTGCGTTGTTCACGCCGGTGTTCGCGGTTGCGGCCGGGTGGTTGGCGGGGGTCGTCGCGCAGTGGGTGCCGGGGGCGCATCTGGACGAGACGCAGGTGACCTCGTTCATGGTGGCGGCGACCACGGCGGCGCTCGGGGCCGGGTGGAAGTGGTTGCAGGGGTGGCAGCAGCATGAACTGCTCGTCGCGGAGGGGAAGGCCGCCCCGGTGAAGACGCGGAAGGCGGTCAAGTAGGGGCCTGGGGCACCGCTGGGCCGGCTTCTTATGCTTGGGGCGGGTCGTCGGCCGGAGGGCGGTGGTCGGGTTGGTGTCGGTCGAGGAGTTGCGGGGGTTGTCGGCCGAGGAGCGGGCCGAGCTGCTGCGGGCGCTGATCGCGCTCGGGGACGAGGACCCGCTGGAGCAGCCGCGGTACCGGCGGCGGCGGGGGCTGGTGCTGGTCTTCCTGGTGGCGTGCTGTGCGTGGCTCATTCCGTGGACGGTCGTGCTGGGCCTCACGTTGCCGCAGCACTACACGTCCGGGCAGTGGAGCGTGGCGTGGATCGGGTTCGATGCCGCGTTGACGGCGGCGTTCGCGTTCACGGCCTTCGCGGTGTGGCGGCGGCTGCAGATGGCGATCCTCGGGCAGATCGTCACTGGGACGTTGCTGGTGTGCGACGCGTGGTTCGACGTGATGTTGTCGTGGGGGTCCGGCGAGTTCCCCATCAGCGTGGCGACGGCGGTGCTGGGTGAGCTGCCGTTGGCGGCGCTGTTCTTCCTGGGGGCGCGGACGCTGGTCCTGACGACCGTGCGGGCGCTGTGGGTGCGGGAAGGGCGGGTGGGGCCGGTGCCGCGGTTGCGGGAGGTGCGGCTGTTCACCATCGGACGTTCTGTCGGTGGCGGCGGTTAGGGTCCGTCGGTGTGAGCGAGGAGACGGTTGTCTGGGGGGAGCTGCGGGCGGGCGGGTTCCTGCACGGCGTGCGGGAAGCGCACCGGGAGGCGACGCTGGCCGTGTTCGGCGGGCTGAGCCGGGCGGCGGGGTTCACGGAGCGGTCGTACGGGGTGACCGCGTTCGATGTGCTGACGTCCTGGATCGACCGGGTCTTCGACGGGGACCACCGGGTGGTGCGGGACGATCTGAACGGGTCGCCCGGGTGGCGGTACGGGAAGTACCGGGTGCTGTTGAAGCGGCACGAGTTCGGGGCCGTGCGGAAGATCAGGTGGGACCGGGACAGTCCCACCAAGCAGGCGGTGGCGCGGCAGGAGTACGCGGACGACCGGCAGCTCGCGCTCGACATCGGGATCGGCGGCGACACGCCCGAGGTCGTGACGCTGGTCCTCGCGCACAGCGCGAGCGACGAGCCGCTGGAGATGGAGCTCTTCCTGGGACGTCCCCGGTGGAACGCCGACGGCGGGACGGCGTGGCACTGGGTCCGGGAGCTGGACGACGCGCTTGGGGGTGATCCACGCCGTAAGCTCGTCGAACGGACGATGCCGCTCTGGGACGACGAGGCCGACGTGCCCGTGCGGCTACGCGAAGAGACGAGCACTGAAACGGCATAGTGAACGATGAGCGAACGGCTCGGCGGGTCGCCGAGGCGCGGCAGCTGTTCGACTGCGAGCGGCTGACGCTGGCCCGGCGGCTCCGGGGGCTGCGCAAGAACCAGCTCGCGCAGGCCGTGGGGAGCACGCCGCGGGCGATCGGGCAGTACGAGGCCGGGGTGCAGCGTCCCGAGGACGCGGTGGTGTCGCGGCTCGCGATCGCGCTGGGCGTGCCGGTCGAGTTCTTCCGGGGCGGGCCCGGGGGCGTGTCGCTGGACGGGGCGCACTTCCGGTCGCTGAGGTCGACCAGCCAGATCGAGCGCGACCAGGCCCTCGCGTACGGGCGGATCGCGGCGGACGTGGTGGCGGCGCTGGAGGAGCTCGTCGATCTGCCGGTCGTGGACGTCCCGGAGCACGTGGTGCCGCCGGACGAGATCGCGGGCGGCGGGCCGGTCGAGGCGGCGCGGGTCGCGCGGAAGGCGCTGGTCGGGGAGCCGGGGCCGGTGCCGCACGTGGTGCGGACGCTGGAGGCGCGGGGCGTGGTGGTGCTCGTCCTGCCGGACGCGGCGGACCGGGTCGACGCGTTCAGCGTCGGGCTGCATCCGCGTCCGATGGTGTTCTTCAACCCGGCGAAGGCCGACTACTGGCGGAACCGGTTCGACGGGGCGCACGAGCTGGGGCACCTGGTGATGCACGCCGACGCGGAACCGGGCGGGAAGATCGTCGAGGACCAGGCGCACCGGTTCGCGGCGGAGTTCCTGATGCCCGCCGAGGACATCGCGGGCGAACTCCCCCGCACCGCCGACTGGGACCGGCTCGGCGCGCTGAAGGCGGAGTGGGGCGTGAGCATCGCGGCGCTGCTGTACCGGGCCCGGACGCTGCGGGTCATGGACGAGGGCGTGTACCGGAACGCGATGGGCACGTTGAGCTCGCGCGGATGGCGGCGGCAGGAGCCCGGCCCGGCGCGCGCGCTGGAGCAGCCGACGATGCTGACGCGCGCGCTGGAAATCGTCGCGGCGGCGGGCACGGACCGCGACGCGCTCGCCGAACGCGCCCGCGTCACCCGCGCCGACCTGGACCTGCTCGTCCCGCACCGCTGACCCCCGGCCCCCGGCGGCCGGCACGCACGTAACCCGCGCCCGCGACCTGGGCGAGCGCGATTACGCCGGTACGGACGGCCCGCGCCGCTGTCACCTGCGCCGGCGTGGCCTCTGCCGGCGACCTTCGCTGGTGTCCCCTGTCCCGGCGACCTGCGGTGGTGTGGCCTGCACTTGTTCGGCCTGGCAGCATGCGCGACCTGCGTTGGCGCGGGGGCGGGCGCTCGGGGGTGGGGTTCGGTTTCCGGCGGGCGGCGGGCTTGCGGCGTACAGTGGGGGTGAGCGAGGGGTCTTCGATGCGGGCGGCCAAGTCCGCGTCCCCCTGGTTCACCGATACTCGGTCTCCGAGGAGACCAGACAGGCCGGCGCACGTGACGCCGCACCACCGCCGTTCCCGCCCGCGGACGGGCGCCTCCCGCGCCGCGGCCCACACGCGCGCCGTCCGCACCCAGCCGGCATGCGGGCCTCCTGCGCCCCGGCCCGCGCGCACACAGCGTGCACGAGCCGCGGCCCGCACACGCGCCGCCGCCGCCACCGCCACCGAGCGACGCCACATGAGCGCCGTCACCGAGCGACGCCACACGAGCGCCACCACCGGGCGACACCACATAAGCGCCGCCACCGAACCACGCCACACGAGCGCCACCACCGAACGACACCACACGAGCGCCACCACCGGGCGACACGACATGAGCGCCGCCGCTGGGCGACGCCACATGCGTGCCGCCACGGGGCGACACCACATGCGTGCCGTTACCGAGCGACGCCACACGAGCGCCGCCACCGAACGGCGCCACATGTGCGCCGCCACCGAACGACGCCACACGAGCGCCGCCACCGAGCGGCACCACATGCGTGCCGTTGCCGAGCGGCGGCGTACGGGTGCGCCGGGGGCCGGTCGGCGCGCGGTCACCGGAAACCGGTATCCACAGACTTCGGATCGGAGATCCACATGCCCAGCCGTACCGCCTCGTCCGAGGTCGGGCTGAGCCGCGAGCAGCGCGGCGACCGCACCGTCATCGCCCTCGACGGCGAACTGGACATCGCCTCGGCGCCGTCCCTCCGGGAGCGGCTGCACGCGGCGCTGATCGACACCGGCCCGTACGTGGTGATCGACCTGTCGGGCGTGGCGTTCTGCGACGCGTCCGGGCTGGCGCTGCTCGTCGACGCCCGCCGCCGGGTCCGGCCGGGCGGGACCGTCGTGCTCGCCGCGCCGCGCCCGCAGCTGCTCAGGTTGCTGCAGGTCACCGGCCTCGACCGGGTGTTCACCGTGTACCGCTCCACCGACGCGGCGGAGCAGCTGGACGCCCGCTCGGCGGCCGCGTGACCGCGGAGGCCGGGCCCCGGGAGGAGAGCGGTCCGCTTCCGAGCGCGTGGGGCCCGCCGCGGGTCCCGCGGGACGCGGCGGACGAGCAGCGGTCGGCGGCGTCGTTCGAGCTGATGGCGGCGGTCATGGACGGCGCGCACCTGCCCGACCTGCTGGAACTCGTGGCGACGCAGGCGAGGGCGCTCGCGCACGTCCCGCTGGCGTTCATCGCGCTGCCGGTCGAGGACGGCCACATGCTCCGGATCGAGATCGCGGTCGGCGCGGAGGGCGAGCGGATCCGCGGGCTGACGGTGCGGCGCGGCCGGTCGATGCTCGGCCGGGCGTTCGCGTCGCGGCGGGCGCTGTCGGCGCGGATCGTCGACGACCAGACGCTCACCCGGCTGCCGTCGGGCCCGATCCTGATCCTGCCGCTGGAGACGGGCGAGACGACGCGGGGCGTGCTCGCCGTCCTCGGGCGTCCCGGCGCGCAGCCGTTCGGGCCGGGCACCGCCCGTCAGCTGCTGCTGTTCGCCGACATGGCGGCCCGGCTGGTCGAGCTCGCCGAGGAGCGCCGCGCCGTCCGGGCGGGGTCCGCCGGCGGCGCGCAGGCGCTCGGCGATCTCCGCCCGCCGTGGCGCGCGCGAGGGTGAACGGGCCGCGGCGCGGACGGCCGCCGGCCATGGGCGATCTTTCCCGCCGCGGCGGCGATGGCCGCGGATATCGCGATTTCGGCGGCGGGGAGCGGGTTTCGTGCGGTGTTTCCGGGCGGCGCGAGGGCCGGTTTCAGAGCTTGAAAAGCTTGGCGTAGGGGGCCAGAATCCGGACCTTGCGCGTTCCGAAGTCGACCAGGACGGCGCGTCCGGGCTCGACCTCCAGGACGCGTCCGAGACCGTACTTGTCGTGGGTGACCTGGTCGTCCGGGTCGAACTCCTTGGCGGGCGGGGCCGCGGCCGGAGGCGCGAAGGGACTGGTGGGCAGGTGTCGCCGCTTGGCGGGCCGGAAGGGTTTCATTCCTGCCAGTATGCGCCCGGCCGGACGTTTGCGGGGAGTCCCCCCGGCAGTTGACGGCAAAATTCGGTGACCCGGTTCCGTCCGCACTACCATGTGGTAGCGTACGAGAAGTTGCGGTTCCCATAGACATGTATGTGCGCCTGACGGTTCATCCTCGGGCGCATTTTTTGTTGTTCTGGATCTTCCGGATGGGCCATCGCGGCGCCGTGCCGCGCAAGGTGTGCGGCACGGGCACCACCCAGAAGGAGAAAGATCATGGCCACCGGTACCGTGAAGTGGTTCAACTCGGAAAAGGGCTTCGGCTTCATCGAGCAGGACGGCGGCGGCGCCGACGTCTTCGCCCACTACTCCAACATCGCCGCCCAGGGGTTCCGTGAGCTCCAGGAGGGCCAGAAGGTGTCGTTCGACGTCACGCAGGGCCAGAAGGGCCTGCAGGCGGAGAACATCGTCCCCGCCTGACCGGGGACCGGCGCGGCGGGCGCGCCCCCCGGGCGAGCCCGCCCCCCCCCGACGCTCCCCCGGGGGCCCCCCCCATAGGAAGAGGACACCTCTGTACTGAAATGACAGTAATGGGAATAGGGGGTG
>NZ_JBEZJL010000116.1:0-22655 GCF_040651755.1 Actinomadura sp. NPDC048394
GCGCCCCCTTACGGGGCGGCGCCGACCCCCCCCCCCCCACCGCGAGCGGGTCGCCGCGCACCTGACGTTCGTGCACATGCGCAAGGCCCTCGTCCCCGCCGAGACCCCCTGAATCCCGCGCCCGCTAGGGTGGGCGCGTGCTGAAAGTGGGACTCACCGGCGGAATCGGGTCGGGCAAGAGCGAGGTGTCCGCGCGGCTGGACGAGCGCGGCGCGGTGGTCATCGACGCCGACAAGATCGCCCGCGAGGTGGTCGAGCCGGGCACCCCGGGCCTCGCCGCGGTCGTCGCCGAGTTCGGCGCGGACGTGCTGCTGCCGTCCGGCGCCCTGGACCGCGAGAAGGTCGGCCGGATCGTGTTCGCCCACCCGGAGCGGCTCGCCGCCCTCAACGCGATCGTCCACCCGCTGGTGGGGGAGCGGATGCAGGAGCTGATGGACGCCGCCCCCGCCGGCGCGATCGTCGTCTACGACGTCCCGCTGCTCGCCGAGAACGGCCTCGCCGGCATGTACGACGCGGTCGTGGTCGTGGACGCGCCCGAGGAGACGCAGCTGGACCGGCTGACGTCCCGCCGCGGCATGACCGAGGAGGACGCCCGCGCCCGGATGGCGAACCAGGCCACCCGCGAGCAGCGCCGCGCCGTCGCCACCCACGTCATCGACAACTCCGGCACCCTCGACGACCTCAAGTCCCAGGTGGACGCCCTCTGGGAAACCCTCACCCGCCAAGCCGCCGACAAGGCCGCCCGCGAGCAGACCTGAGCCTAGAACGCCGCATCCATGGGGAGCTGGCGGACTTCGCGGAGGTAGGTGTCGAGTTCGCCGGGTTCGAAGCGGCACATGCCGACGGCGTACCAGAACTCGGCGGTGGCGTTGCCCTCCCACTTGTAGCGGCCGTCGGGGGCGAGCGCGGCCCAGCCCTCGGCGAGGCCGAGGAGGGTCGCGCGGCGCGCGGGCGCGGTGCGGTCGGACACGTCCCAGAGGATGACGGCGCCGTCGTCGCCGGCGGTCGCGAGCTGCGTCCCGTCGGGGCTGAACGCCGCCGACCAGACGCGGCGGGTGTGGCCGGTGAGGGTGTGCAGCGGCCGGCCGGTCGCGGGGTCCCAGAGGCGGACGACGAGGTCGTCGCCGGCGCTGGCGAGCATCTCCCCGGACGGGTGGAACGCGGTCGTCCAGAGGCGCCCGGCGTGGCCGCGCAGCTCGTGCAGGGCGTCGCCGGACGCGGTGTCCCACAGCCGGACGGTGCCGTCGTTGCTGGCGCTGGCGAGGACGTCGCCGGACGGCGCGAACGCCACCTGGTAGACGCGGTCGGCGTGGCCGCGCAGCGCCCGGACGAGCTCGCCGGTCCGCGGGTCCCAGAGCCGGACGACGCCGTCGTCGCAGCCGGTCGCGACGGCGCCGCCGCCGGGGTGGAAGGCGATCGAGCGGACCCGGCCGCGGTGGTCGGCGAGGTTGACGATCTCCCGGCCGCTCGTCCAGTACCAGAGCCGGACGCTGTCGTCGTCGTTGGCGGTGGCGAGGACGTCGCCGTCGGGCGCGAACGCCTGCGCCCACACGTGGTCGGTCTCGACGTTCAGCTCGCGTTCGAACGTGCCGGTGCCGGCCTGCCACAGGTGGACGCCGCCGTCGTTGGTGGCGGTGGCGAGCTGGGAGTCGCGGTCGTTGAAGGCGGCGGAGGTGAGGTTGTCGGCGGCGCCGCGCAGCTCCCGGATCATCCGGCCGGTGCGCGGGTCCCACAGCCGGACGAGGCCGTCGTTGCCGCTGGAGGCGAGCAGGCCGCCGTCGGGGCTGAACGCGACGCCGGTGACGCGGCGGCCGTGGCCGCGCAGCACGGTGCGGCACTGGCCGGTCTCGGCGTCCCACATCCGGGCGGTGCCGTCGTTGCTGCTGGTGGCGAGCTGCCGGCCGTCGGGGCGGAACGCGAACGGCCAGACGGCGCCGCGGTGCCCGGCGAGCTCGAGGCGCTGCCGGCCCGTCTCGGGGTCCCACAGCCGGACGGACCCGGCGCTGTCGGCGGTGGCGAGGCGGCCGCCGTCGGGGCTGAACGCGGCCTGGTAGATGCCGCCGCCGTGGCCGGACAGGGTGGCGCGGTGCCGGCCGTCCTCCCAGAGCCGGACGGACCCGTCGGTGTCGCCGGTGACGAGGAGGCCGCCGCCGGGGTGGAACGCGATGGCGTAGACGCGGCCGGTGTGGCCGAGGAGCTCCTGCCGGATCTCGCCGGTGCGGATGTCCCAGAGCCGGACGACGCCGGCCTCGTCGCCGGCCGCCAGCACCGAGCCGCCGGGGTGGAACACGGCGCGGAACACGGCGCCGCGGTGGCCGGTCAGCTCGCGCCGCAGCGCGCCGGTGGCGAGGTCCCAGACGCGCAGGGTGCCGCCCGCGTCGCCGGTGACCATGAGGGAGCCGGCGGGGTCGAACACGGCGGTGTAGACGGGCGCGGTGTGCCCGGCCAGGTCGTGGAGGTGCTCGCCGCTGGTGGCGTCCCAGATCCGGATCGTGCCGTCGGCGGCGCCGGCGGCGACGAGGCTGCCGCCGGCGGGCGCGTGCCCGCCGACGACGACGGGCCACACGCCTTCCGGGTGGACGGTGAGGGTGTGCGCGCACCGTCCGGTCGCGAGGTCCCACAGGCGGACGGTGCCGTCCGCGGAGCCGCTGGCGAGGAGGTTCCCGTCGCGGTCGAACGCCACCGCGTAGGCGCGGTCGCGGTGGCCCTGCAGGGTGCGCAGCGGGGTGCCGGTGACGGCGTCGCAGACGAGCACGCCGCCGTCCTCGCTGCCGACGGCGAGGACGGACCCGCCGGGGCTGTAGGCGAGCGGCTGCGGCAGCCGGCTGGTCTGGAAGTGGAAGCCGTAGGGGACGCCGACGGCGGCGGGCGCGACCTGGATGTCGATGGGGCGGCCGGGCGCGATGGCGGCCTCGCGCAGCTCCGGCGCGGTCGCGATCCGGTCCGGCAGGTCGGCGTCGACGAGCGCGGCGCGCGTCCAGCGGCTGCCCTCGACGGCGGCGTCGCGCAGGTCGGCGCGGGCGAGCCGGGCCCGGGACAGGTCGGCGCCGCGCAGGTCCGCGCCGGTCAGCTTCGCCTCGTCGAGGCGGGCGCCGGCGAGCGAGGCGTCCCGCAGCACCGCGCGCGACAGGTTCGCGCCGACGAGCTGCGCGTCGGTGAGGTCGGCGCCGGTCAGGTCGACCTCGTGCAGGTCGCGGTAGGACAGGTCCTCGCCCTGCAGGCGGGCGCCGCGCAGGTCGGTGCGGGCGGGGGTGCGCAGCCGGGTGGTGACGCGGATGGCGTTGGCGCGGGCGGTGTCGTCGGCGGCGGGGTCGGCGAGGACGCCGGCGGCCCAGTCCTGGCAGGCGCGGGTGTCGGCGAGGTCGCACAGGAAGTCGACGGTGAGCTGGGACAGCGCCCGGCGGCTCAGCGCGGCGGGGGCGGCGCCGCGGGCGAACCCGTCGGCGATGTGCCGGGCGACGAGCCACTCCATCACCGACCCGTGGATGAAGCCGAAGAGGCCCTCGTCGGTGCGGACGAGCAGGCTGCCGGCGCCGACCGCGTGCGTCACCTGGTGCGGGGAGAGACGTCCCTCGGCGAGGCCGGTGAGGGTGTCGGCGACGTCGGCGAGCTCGGCGAGGCGCAGGAACTGCTCGTTGCCCTCCCACAGCCGCAGGGCGAGGGTGCCGACCGCCTCCCACATGTCGTCGACGGCGAGGCCGGACGGCCCGCCGCTGCCGCGGACCCGCTCGGCCTCGTACGCCAGCCACGACGACAGGATCTCGTGGTACAGGTCGGCGGGGCTGACCGTCGTGCGGGCCTGCGCGACGGCGCGGAGCCGGTCCTCGGGGAGGTCGGCGATGAAGCTCAGCATGCGCGGGTTGGACGTCAGCGCGAGCAGCTCCTCGATGCCCGACAGCAGGCCGAGGCGGGCGTCGGCGGTCTGCTCGTCGCCGTACCGGTTGACCAGGTACGAGCGGACCTGCCGGGGGGTGAACTCCTCCAGCCCGAGGACGCGCCGGTGCGGCAGCACCCCGACCTTCTCGCCGAGGGCGGTCAGCACCTGCGCCTGCGACTTGAAGTGCTGCGTGCGGCTCGCCACGACGATCTTCGCCTTGTCCTGCGCGGCCTGCAGCAGCGTGTCGAGGTGGTCGGCGGCCCGGTCGTAGGTCACCCGGGTGACCAGCTCGTCGAACCCGTCGAACAGCAGCACGATGCGGCCCTGCCGCAGCATGTAGTGGAACGCCTTGAGGTCGATCAGCTCCTCGCCGTGGTTCGCCAGGTGCGCGGCGACGAGCCCGTCCACCGAGTGCGCCTTGTCGAGCGCGCGCAGCTCGATGAGGATCGGGACGACGTGCGGCAGCTCCTCGGGGATGCGGCGGGCCAGCTCGCGCAGCGCGAACGTCTTGCCCCGCCCGAAGTCGCCCAGCAGCAGCAGGAACCGGCCGTGGTCGGCGGCCAGCAGCCGCAGCATCTCGCCGACGACGTCCTCCGCGACGCCGACGCCCTCCGCCGGCGCCTCGTCCGCCCCGTCCTGGCCGGACGGCGCGTCCGGGCGGAACCGGTCGAGCTCCCGGTACCGCTGCGGGACGTACAGCGACGGCGGGTACAGCCCGCCCGCCGACAGCCGGGCCGTCTGCGCCGACACGTACTCCGACAGGTCGAGCAGCCCCTGGAACTCGGTGAGGCTGCGGACCCGGATGCCGCGGCGCAGCGCGTCCTCGCGCAGCGACCGCGGCGGCGCCGCGCCGAGGTAGACCAGCTCGGACCCGTGGTCGGCGCCGTCGGCGTGCACGTGCCGGGCGAACGCGTCCACGTCCTCCTCGGTCACCTGCCCGACGTGCGCGCCGATCCGGTACTGCCGGACGAACCCGTCCTCCAGGTGGGTGAGCAGCAGGTGCGGCGGGTCGGCGCGGCCGTCCTCGCGGGGCGGCGGGACGACGCGCCGGATCGTCGCGCGCTCGAACCGGGTCTCGCACGCCTCGGTGAGCCGGTCCAGCAGCCGGGCCGTGGGGTCGGGCGCCGGGTCGGCGGGACCGGCCGGGGTCGCGCCGGGGCCGAGCTCGGGGACGGGACCGGCCGGGCCCACCGGCGCCGCCTCCTTGGGCGGGAACGTTCCCGCCGTCTTCGACCAGGTGACGTCGAGGCGTTCGGGGCCGCGCCTGGCGGCGTCCTCGGGGATCCACCGCTCCAGGCCGTCGGGCCGCAGCACGACGGTCTGGTGCCGCCCGGGCCCGAGCGCCGGGACGGACGGGACGCCGGAGCCGAGCAGCGGCACGGCGCCGAAGTCGGACTCGGTGCCCTGGAAGAACAGGTTGAGGTGGCCGCCCAGCAGCGTTTCGACGGTCTCGGGGTCGCGCAGCGCGCCGGGTTCGCCGGCGATGGGCGTGTGCTCGACCGCGCCGAGCCGCAGCCACCCCTCGTCCTCGAAGTGGCGGAGCCGCTCGTTGAACCACGCCGCCTGCGCCTGCCCGACCCGCCCGTACCGGTCCTCCTCGCGGTGCGACTGCGGCAGCGTCGAGTTGAGCCCGGCCACCACGACCTTCAGGTCGGGGACGGGGAACAGCGTCCACGGCTGCGCGCTGTCGAAGACCAGCGAGTCGAGGCCCTGGTAGAACTCCTTGAACAGGTTCGCGAAGTGCCGCCATTTCGGCCAGTAAGGCGGCTGCGGCTCGATGTCGTCGGCCTCGCAGCTGGAGAAGTACGCCTGGCACGCCGCCCGCGTCACGTCGTGCGTGCCCGGCACCACCACGACCCGCTGCGCCTCGAGGCCGAGCAGGGCGCGCAGGCTCGTCAGGAACGACAGCGCCTCGGCGAACTCCTTGCGGCTGCCGGAGTGGGTGAGGTTGCCGGTGACGACCAGCAGGTCCGGCCGCGGGACGCCGGCGTCGGCGAGCCGGGTCACGTCGCTCCAGATGCGGTCCTGCAGCTCCGCCGCCGTCGTCGGCTCGCCCGGCTCGGCGAGCGTCCGGCCGAACCGCGGCCCGGACACGTGCAGCACGCTCAGCCGCTCGCGGGGCTCCTCCCCGCCGTTCGCGGAGGGGAACGCGGGCGCCGCCACGGGCGCGCGGCGCGCGGGCCGCTCGCCCGCCGGCTCCGGCCGCTCCGGCCCGCCGAGGCCGTCCTCGACGGACCCGGCGCCCTCCAGGCGGCCCACGATCGCCGCAGGACCGCCCGCGGTACCCGGACCGCCCCCTGGGAATCCGGGACCGTCCGAGGGGCGCGCGTGGCCGATCAGCGCCTCCTGGATGCGCCGCATCAGCAGCCCGCGCGCCTCGTCGGGGTCCTCGATCCCGACCAGGTCCACGTAGGTGATCGTCGACAGCAGCCCGTCGATCGGGCAGTCCTCGATCCGGACCGTGACGAGCTTGCGGGCCGGGTCGTCCGGGTCGGCCCGCAGCGCCGCCATCCACTCCAGCCGCCCGTACCGCGAGCGCAGGTAGTTGCGCGACAGCACCGCCACCACGGCCTTGGCCTCCGACAGCCCCCGGTCCATGAAGTCGATGAAGTTCGTGCCGGGCACGAAGTCCCACGCCTGCATCATCGTCCGGTGCCCGGCCGCCTCCAGCTGCCAGGCGATCCAGGACGCCCACCGCTCGTCGGCGGGGGAGTAGCTGATGAAGAAGTCGGTGGGACGCTCCTGCCGCGAACGGCCGCCGGGGGGAGTCATGCCGCCAGTATCGCGCCTGGGACGGCGATCTCCACCGCACCGCCCCGGTGAGCCGCGTGCGCCCGCGTGCGCCCGCGCGGGTGGCGGCGCGGTGGTCCGCCGGGGCACCGGCCCGGTTATGGGATCATGGCGCGCGTGTCGCCCCCGATCGAGATCGCCCGCCGCGCGGCCCGCTCGCTGGGCGTTCTCGACTGGATCCGCATCGGCGTCCTCGCGCTCGGCCTCGTCTTCGTCGCGACCGGGGCGCTGCCCGCCGAGACCGCGCGCTCCAGCGTCGGACGCATCGCGCCGCTGCTGCTGTTCCTGTTCGCCATCATCGTGCTCGCGGAGCTGACCAAGGAGGCCGGCGTCTTCGACGCCATCGCGCAGCGGGTGGCGCGCGCAGGGCGCGGCCGTTACGCCTCCCTGTTCCTGCTGTGCGTGGCGTTCGCGGCGGTCAACACCATCTTCCTCAACCTCGACACGACGGCGGTACTGCTCACCCCGGTCATGCTGGCGCTCGCGGCGCGCGCGCGGATCGCGGCCTTGCCACTCGCCATGACGACCGTGTGGCTCGCCAACACCGCGAGCCTGCTGCTGCCGGTCTCCAACCTGACGAACCTGCTCGCCGCCGACCGGGTCGCCCTGGAGACCCCCGAGTTCGCCGTGCGGATGTGGCTGCCGCAGACGGCGGTCCTGGCCGTCACCATGGTGCTGCTGTGGGTGTTCTACTGGCGGCGGAGCATGCGCGGCGAGGACGCCTACGACCCGCCCGAGCCCGTCCCCGTGCGCGACCGGGTGCTGTTCTCCACGACCGGCGTCGCGTGCCTGCTGTTCATCGGCGCGATCCTTGCGGGCGTCCACACCGGGATCCAGCTCGGCATAGCGACCACCGTGGCCGCCGCCGTGGCCGTCGCCGCGTTCGCCGTCCGGGACCGCTCCGCGCTGCGGCCCGCGCTGATCCCCTGGCAACTGATGGTGTTCGTCACCGGGCTGTTCCTCGTCGTCCCCACGCTGGAGCGCTACGGCCTCGACGATGCGATGCGCGCGCTCGTCGGGACCGACGACGGCGCCTCGGGAGCGTTCCGCGCGGCCTTCTCGGGGGCGGGCCTGTCGAACGTGCTGAACAACCTGCCCGCCTACGTCGCGGGCGAGTCCGCCGTGCCCGCGGCCAACAAGGACCAGCTGCTCTCGCTGCTCGCCGGCACGAACGTGGGGCCGGTCATCACCCCGTGGGGGTCGCTCGCGACGCTCCTGTGGTTCGAGTGGTGCCGCCGGTGGGACGTCCGGGTCCCAATGCGCAAGTTCGTCCTGACCGGGGCGGCCTTGGCCGTCTTCGGCTGCGCCGCCGCCGTCGGGGCGCTGCTGCTGACCCGCTGACCGGGCCGGTCAGGGCGCCGGGGCGCTCCCCGCATTGCTCCCCGCGGCGGTCTCCGCGGCGGTTTCGAGCAGGCGGTCGAGCAGCTCCGGGCGCGCCGCGACGAAGCTCAGCTCCGCCGGCGGCCGGTCGATGCCCAGCTCGTACGGCGCCCCGTCCAGGCGGCGCAGCTCCGCGCCCGCCTCCGCCGCCAGCAGCGCCCCCGCCGGAAGATCCACGATCTCCGGCAGGTACCCGACGAACCCGTCGATGTCGCCGCGCGCCAGCATCGCCCACCCCACCAGCGGCGCCCACAGCTGCAGCATCCGCGCGCACCCGGCCTCCACCCGCGAGCGCAGCCGGAACGCCGCGGCGTCGCCCGGCCTCACCTGGTGCCCCTGCGTCCACGCCAGAACCGGGTTCCGCTCCCGCCCGGGACGCGGACGCTCCGGCAGCGTGAGCGGCGCTCCGCCCGGGCCCTGCGCGCCGCCGCCGTTCAGCGCCGACCAGGTGCGTCCCGTCACCGGGTCATGGACGACGCCCAGCACCGGCTCCCCGCGCGCGCACAACGCCAGGCCGACCGCGTACACCGGCATCCCTATGGCGACGTTGTTGGTGCCGTCCAGAGGATCGACGAGCCACACCATCTCCTCGCCCGGCGCGCCGTCCAGGATCCCGGACTCCTCCGCGATGATGCGGTGCCCCGGGTACGACGCGCGCAGCCGCTCCAGGATCAGCGACTCGGCCGCCATGTCCAGTTCCGTCACCACGTCCCCGGCCGTGCCCTTGGGCCGGACGTCCACCGGGCCGTCCACCCGGGACCGCAGCAGCGTCCCCGCCGCCTCCGCGGCCTCGACCGCGACCCGGCGGGCCTCCGAGAGATCGACCGGGAGGGCCGGTGACGGGATTCCGGTTCTCATCGGTGCCTCTCCAGTCGTCGAAGGCCCGCCTACCGGCGGGCCGAGCGGTGCCGGCGCCCGTACGGGCCGGAGGACGGCGGTTCGTCGGCGGGCAGGGACGCGACCCCGGCGGGGCCGGGATGCGCGGTCGCGATCCGGTGCGCCGAGCGCCGCAGCGCCCGCACCGTGTCGCCGGGGTCGGACCGGGAGCGCCGCACCCGGTGCGTCGGGACGTCCAGCGGCCCGAGCGACAGGTCGCCGCCGCCGGGCGTCTGCCGCCCCAGCGCAACCGTCGCCGCGTCCAGGCCGTCCTCGATGAGCGTGCTGTGGAACACCCCCGCGGGCAGCGTGTACGACTCCCCGGTGCGGTGCGTCGTCGAAGGGCCGGGACGGTAGCGGACGGCTCGGCCCGTCGCCCGCAGCTCGTCCACGTCGCCGCTGCTCACCACCTCGAACACCTGCCCGGCGCTCTCCGCCGCGGCGACGCCCGGTGCCGCGCCCGGCTCTTCGAGGACGTCCATACGGACGTTCCGCACCGTCCCGTACAGGACGAAGCTGAGCAGATCCCAGCTGTGGCAGTGGACCGGCGACGTCGTCGACGGGGCGGGCCGCACCTCAGGCGTCCAGATGTGCAGGCACACGCCGAGATCGCCGCTGCGCTCCACCGGCAGGCACAGGAAGCCCAGAGGGTGGCGCACCGCCGCGACCGGCGAGCGGCCCGCGACGGCGTCCGCCAGGACGCGCCCGGCCCACGCCGGCAGCGTCCGCGCGGCCCGGCCGGCGCGGATGTCCCCCTGGATCTCCTCGTACCTCATCCCGTCCCGCCACGTCCTCCCGGCGGCCGGCGGCGCGGCCCGGTCATTCGTACGGGTCCTTCGCGCGCAGCGCCTTGCGGATGATCTCGATGACGTCCCGGTCGGTGTAGGAGGGCGCCAGATGGATCCCGATCACCTCGAAGAGCTTGCGGACCTCCTCGACGGTCGGCTCGTCGTCCAGCGGCGCCAGCCGCGCCTGCTCCACCGGGACCCGCCGCGCCTGGTCCAGGCTCATCTGCAGCTCGGCGCTCACCCAGCTGTAGTAGAACTTGTCGTTGTCGACCACCAGCGCCTCGCCGCGCGGGTCGTCGCGGGTCACCACCAGCCGCGTCGACGCCAGGTCGTAGCGCAGCGTCGTCATCGTCTGCGCCAGGCCGATGTCGATGTCGAGCATCCCGAAGCGCTGCTTGTGCCAGCACGCCGCCAGGAGCGTCGCGTACGCCTCCTTGCGGGTGCGCTCCAGCGTCCACTTCTCGCCCGTCGCGTCCGGCGCGTCCGACACCGAGCGCCGGTGCCGCGCGTACGCCTCGCAGACCTCCACGTTGGTGGGGTCGAGGATCTCCAGCCGGAACAGCAGCGTGCGCCGGTCCCGGCGGGCGGCCGCCACGCACTCGGGCAGCGTCTTGGCGCGGATGTAGGTCCCGGTGCCGCCCTTGAAGAACCACCGGTCGGTGTCTCGGCGCGCCTCCTCCAGCACGTGCGCGACCTGCCCGCCGCCGATCACCCGCACGACCGCCGTCTCGTCCAGCGCCCGCTTGGTGCCCGCCAGCACGCCCTCGAACTGCTCGATGTGCGCCAGCCGGCCGCTCAGCTCGTCCAGCGTGGCGGAGGACGCGCGCAGCGTGTCGCGGACCTCGGCCTCCACCGGGATGCGGCGGCCCCGGTCGCGCAGCACCGAGGTGGCCAGCAGCGCGATCACCGCGAGGACGGCGCTGTTGGTGATCTCGTCCTCGTGCGGCAGGTTCACCCCGAGCCCGAGCACCGCGACGGTGATCGCCAGCACCAGCGCGATGAAGGCGTCGGCGTTCTTCCCGAGCCACGTGGCGAAGCGCGTCATCGTCTGCGGCCATCCCCGTCCTAGTCGGCGCCGTCATCGTAACCACAGCACCGGGACGGCGGGAAAGCCCTGCGGGCGGGGCGTCGCGGGCACCGCCGGGCCACACCCCCGTCACCGGAACCGCCATCGGCGCCCCCACCTGGGCGGGGACCGGACGGGCGGTCCCCGCCCATCGGGCCCGGTTCGGGTCCCCTGGCCTGCCTATAGGCTCGTCGCATGCACCTCCGGGGCTGGTGGTCGGCGGCGTGGCCGACGCGGCGTTCACGCGCGCTGGACGTCACCCTGGCCGTGTCCTTCGCGGTTCTGGACGGCCTTTTCCTGTGGTTCTCCCCGCAGCACTTCTGGCTTCCGCACACCGTCACGTCGGCGTGCAGCGTGATCATCGGCCTCAGCATCGTCGTGCGCCGCCGGCACCCCGTCGCGCTGGCGGTCTTCGCGACGGCGTTCAGCGCGGTCACCGGGGGCGGCGCGTTCGTCGTCCTGGTCATCCTGTACTCGCTGGCCGCCTACGCGACGTCCCGCCGGGTCGTCTTAGCGGTCGCGGCTCTGAACTACGCCGTCGGCCTCGCCTTCCCCGCGCCGACGTCGAGCAACGACAGCTTCCTCGTCCAGGCGATCTTCGGGACCACCTTCACCGCGGTGCCCGTCCTTCTGGGCCTCTATATGGGGGCGCGCAAGCAGCTCCTGGCGTCCCTCCAGGAGCGCACCGCACGCCTGGAACGCGAGCAGCACCTCCTCGCAGAGCGCGCGCGGGGCGAGGAACGCACCCGCATCGCCCGCGAGATGCACGACGTGGTCGCCAACCGGATCAGCGTCATGGTCGTCCACGCCGGCGCCCTCAAGGCCGTCGCCGCCCGCGACCCCGGACGGGCCGCCGAGACCGCCGCCGTCATCGGCGACATGGGCCGGCAGGCCCTGGAGGAGCTGCGGCACGTCATCGGCGTCCTGCGGCAGGGCGAGGAGGCGCTCCCGCAGGAGGCCGTCACCCTCCAGCACGTGCGCGAGCTGATCGGCCAGTCCGGCGCGGCGGGGCTGCGGGTCGTCCTGTCCGTCCGCGGGGTGGAACGTCCCATGCCCACCGCCGTGGGACGGACGCTCTACCGGCTCGTCCAGGAGGCCCTCACCAACGTGCACAAGCACGCGGGCGCCGCCGACACCCGCGTCGACCTCGGCCTGCTCCCCGAGGCGATCGAGGTGGAGATCGCCAACGACCCGCCCACCGCGCCGCCCGCGCACGACCTGCCGAGCGGCGGGCACGGCCTGGTCGGCCTGCGCGAGCGGGTCACCGCGCTCGGCGGCAGCTTCGAGGCCGGCCCGCGCGGCGGCGGCTACGCCGTCAGCGCCCGCCTGCCGCTGCCCGCCTCCTGACCGTTTCACCGGCCTGACCTGCGGAAATATCGGACGGTCCGCGATTGTCGTACCTGCTGCATAGAGTGGGCGGGAAGCGAAGGAAGACCAGGGGGAGAGGCGATCATGCGGCCGATCACGGACCTGCGGCGCCGCGTGGCGCCGTTCGAGGTCGTCACCGAGATGACGCCGTCGGGCGACCAGCCGCAGGCGATCGCCGGGCTGGCCGAGCGCGTCGCGCGCGGCGACAAGGACTCGGTGCTGCTCGGCGCCACCGGCACCGGCAAGACCGCCACGATCGCGTGGCTGGTCGAGAAGCTCCAGCGGCCCGTCCTGGTCATGCAGCCGAACAAGACGCTGGCCGCGCAGTTCGCCAACGAGCTGCGCGAGATGATGCCCGGCAACGCCGTCGAGTACTTCGTGTCGTACTACGACTACTACCAGCCCGAGGCGTACATCCCGCAGACCGACACCTACATCGAGAAGGACTCCTCGATCAACGACGAGGTCGACCGGCTGCGGCACTCGGCGACCAACTCGCTGCTCACCCGCCGCGACACCGTCGTCGTCGCGTCGGTGTCCTGCATCTACGGCCTCGGCACCCCGCAGGAGTACGTCGACCGGATGGTCCGGCTGCACGTCGGCCAGGAGATCGACCGCGACGACCTGCTCCGCCAGCTGGTCGGCATGCAGTACACCCGCAACGACCTCGCGTTCACCCGCGGCACGTTCCGGGTCCGCGGCGACACGATCGAGATCATCCCGCAGTACGAGGAGCTCGCCGTCCGGATCGAGATGTTCGGCGACGAGATCGAGAAGCTCGCCACCCTGCACCCGCTCACCGGCGAGGTCATCACCGAGGACGAGGAGCTGTACGTCTTCCCCGCCTCCCACTACGTCGCCGGGCCCGAGCGCATGGAGCGCGCCATCCGCGACATCGAGGCGGAGCTGGAGGAGACCCTCGCCGTCATGGAGCGGCAGGGCAAGATGCTCGAGGCGCAGCGGCTGCGCATGCGCACCACCTACGACATCGAGATGATGCGCCAGGTCGGCACCTGCTCCGGCATCGAGAACTACTCCCGGCACATCGACGGCCGCGGCGCCGGCACCGCCCCCAACACCCTCCTCGACTACTTCCCCGAGGACTTCCTCCTCGTCATCGACGAGTCCCACCAGACCGTCCCGCAGATCGGCGCGATGTACGAGGGCGACGCGTCCCGCAAGCGGATGCTGGTCGAGCACGGCTTCCGGCTCCCGTCCGCGATGGACAACCGGCCGCTGAAGTGGGAGGAGTTCCTCGACCGCATCGGCCAGACCGTCTACCTGTCGGCGACGCCCGGCCCCTACGAGATGAACCGGGTCAAGGGCGACGTCGTCGAGCAGGTCATCCGGCCCACCGGCCTGATCGACCCGGAGATCGTCGTGAAGCCCACCAAGGGCCAGATCGACGACCTCGTCCACGAGATCCGGCTGCGCACCGAGCGCGACGAGCGGGTCCTCGTCACCACCCTCACCAAGAAGATGGCCGAGGACCTCACCGACTACCTCCTCGAACTCGGCGTCCAGGTCCGCTACCTGCACAGCGAGGTCGACACGCTGCGCCGCATCGAGCTGCTGCGCGAGCTGCGCGCCGGCGAGTTCGACGTGCTGGTCGGCATCAACCTGCTGCGCGAGGGCCTCGACCTGCCCGAGGTGTCGCTCGTCTCGATCCTGGACGCCGACAAGGAGGGCTTCCTCCGCTCGGAGACGTCCCTCATCCAGACGATCGGCCGCGCCGCCCGGAACGTCTCCGGCCAGGTGCACATGTACGCCGACACCGTCACCCCGTCGATGGAGCGCGCGATCGACGAGACGAACCGGCGCCGCGCCAAGCAGCAGGCCTACAACGAGGAGCACGGCATCGAGCCGACGGCGCTGCGCAAGCGGATCGCCGACATCCTCGACTCCCTCGCCCGCGAGGACGCCGACACCGAGACCCTCATCGGCGGCGCCGGCCGGCAGCAGAGCCGCGGCAAGGCCCCCGTCCCCGGCCTCGCGTCCCGCGCCAAGGAGGTCGGCCGGCACGCCGCCGACCTGGTCGGCGACCGCCCCCGCGAGGAGCTGGAGGGCCTCATCGAGCAGATGACCGAGCAGATGCACCAGGCCGCCGCCGACCTGCAGTTCGAGCTCGCCGCCCGGCTCCGCGACGAGATCAAGGAGCTCAAGCGCGAGCTCCGCGAGATGAAGGAGGCCGGCGTCAAGTAGCGCGCCGCGTGCGCGGCCGGATCCGGTCGCGCGCCGTCCTCGGCCCTCACCTGCGGCGGCGGCGGAAAACGGGTACCGCTCGATGGGCCGGATCCCGCAGGATCGGGGCATGCGGAAAACCGTGCGCGAGGGACGCCGCATCGCCTGGGAGACCATGGGGAGCGGGCCGCCGCTGGTGCTGCTGCACGGCTCCTTCGGCGACCGCGGCACCTGGCGGTCCGGCGGCCACGCCGACGCGCTGGCGGGGGAGCATCGGCTCGTCCTCATCGACGCGATCGGCCACGGCGGCAGCGACGCGCCGCTCGACCCGTCCGCCTACCGCGTCGAGCGGCAGGTGGACGACATCGTCGCCGTGCTGGACGCCGAGGGCATTGGCCGGACGGCCTTCTGGGGCGCCTCGATGGGCGGCACCATCGGGTTCCACCTGCTGGCCCGCCACCCGGACCGGCTCACCTGCCTGATCGCCGGCGGCGCGCACCCCTTCGCGGCCGGCGCGGAACCCGCTGAAATCGAGCAGGTGGCCGCGCTCTGCCGGGAGAAGGGCGCCGAGCCGTTCGTCGAGGCGGCGGAGAGGCAGAGCACCGTGCCCGGCTGGATGCGCGACGCGATGCTGGCGATCGACCCGGAGGTGCTGGCCACGCAGACCGTCGGGCTCTCGCAGCGGGACGGCGTCGCCGCCGCTGTGGCCGCGTCGGGCGTGCCGGTGCTGCTGCTCGCCGGGGACCGCGACGACCGGCTGCCGGAGATCCGCCGCACCGCCGAGGCCGTCCCGGGCGCGTCGCTGGCGGAGCTTCCCGGCTGCGGTCACCTGGACGCGTTCCTGCGCCTCGACCTCACCCTGCCGGTGGTCCGGCCGTTCCTGCGGCGGTACGCCTCGCCGTGACCCGTCACCGCGCGGCGGTCACCGCGCGGGCCATCTCGAACTGCATCTCGTCCTTGCCGGGACGGCCGGGCTTCGCGGGGCCCGTCCTCGCGAAGCCGTGG
The DNA here is from genome assembly GCF_040651755.1 of Actinomadura sp. NPDC048394. Classification (NCBI taxonomy): domain Bacteria; kingdom Bacillati; phylum Actinomycetota; class Actinomycetes; order Streptosporangiales; family Thermomonosporaceae; genus Actinomadura; species Actinomadura sp. NPDC048394. The sequence goes on from NZ_JBEZJL010000116.1 coordinate 15,332, forward strand.
CGGGCGTAGAGGCGCTCCGCGCGATGGTTCCCCTCGAAGACCCAGAGCCTCAGCTCGGCGAAACCCCGGCCGGCGGCCCAGTCCAGGGCGGCGCGGACCAGGAGGTCGCCGACGCCCCGGCCGCGGGCGGACGGCGCCACCCACATGCCGACGAGCTCGGCCGCCGCGCCCTCGTCGGGAACCACGGCGGCCAGCCCGGCCGGGCCGTCGCCGGTCTCGGCGAGGAAGGTGTTGCGGGCGGCGAGCCGGTCCTGCCAGACGTCCGGTGCGAACGCCTCCTCGTGGGCGAGCGACGACCAGAAGGCCTCTGGCGAATCCGCCAGGGACGCGAGCCGGACCGACCGGTACAGCGCCCAGTCCTCGACCTCCAGCAGCCGCACCGTCGCCATGCCGGACACCGTCGCATCCGCCCCGAGCAGGCGGCAACCGGTTTCCGGCGGCGCCCGTCTCGGGAGGACCCGTTTCCGGCGGAAAAGGAGAGGCCGCCCGCCCGCGCGGCGTTCTAGGCTCGCGGGATGCAGTACGACGTGCGTCCCGCGCGGCCCGGGGACCTGGCCGGGCTGCCGGCGATCGAGAACTCCGGCGACCGCCTGTTCGGGTCGGTCGGGATCGTGTTCCCGCCCGGTCCGACCATCGCCGAGGACATGATCGCGAAGGGCGCCGGGTTCCTCGTCGCCGGGGACCCGCCGGTCGGGTTCGCGGCCGTCGAGGAGGTGGACGGCGCGACGCACCTGGAGCAGATCTCCGTGCACGCCGACCTCGTCGGCCGGGGGATCGGCGCCCGGCTGCTGCGCGCGGTGCTGGACGGCGCGGCCCGGCGGGGCTCCCCGGGAGTGAGCCTGCTGACGTTCCGGGACGTCCCGTGGAACGGCCCCTGGTACGCCCGGCACGGCTTCGCCGAGCTCCCCGAGGACCGCTGGGGGCCGGGGATCCGCGCCTACTGGGACGCGGAGATCGCCGCCGGCCTGCACGAACTCGGACCGCGCCTCGTCATGTGGGCGCCGCTGCCCCCGCCCGGGACCGGATGAGGCGCGGCCGCACGTAAAGTTGTTCTCCGGGAACGCGCGACGCCCCGCCCGCGTCCCAGTTCAAGATCTACAACGTAAAGGCGGACGGCGGGTGGCTCCCGGCGTCCCGGTCGTGCGAGGAGGACGATGACCCCGGGGTCCTGGCCGCGTCGGCTGCGGGAGCGTCTCGGCGAGCGGGGGCTCGCCGTCCTCGTCCTGGTGGGGCTGCTGGCCCTGGCGGTGGTCCCGCTGGTGGCGATGCCCGCCGCGCGGTGCAAGACGTTCGGGAGCGGCTGCCCCCGGCCGAAGCCGCCGGTGCGCGCCGACCCCGTCGTCGCGAAGGCCCAGCAGGTCACGGCGCTCCAGGCGGCGACGCGCGGCTCGTACGTCGCGCTCGGCGACTCCTACTCGGCGGGGGTCGGCGCGGAGGCGACGGTCGCCGACCGCAACCCGCTCAACCGGTGCCGGCGGACGTCCAAGGCGTACTACCACGAGGTCTCGACGGCGTTCCGGTTCGCCAAGGGGTCGTCGTTCTGGGCGTGCTCGGGCGCCACCACGAACGACGTGCTCAAGGGGCGGTACGGCGAGCCGCCGCAGCTCGGCCGCGTCAACGCCGACACCAGCCTGGTGACGATCAGCATCGGCGGCAACGACATCGGGTTCTCCAAGGTGCTGGGCGGCTGCGTGATGCACCTGCCGTGGAGCCACAGCTGCACGGACCAGGGCGCGGACATCGCGGGCCGGATGGCGAAGCTGCGCCGGGACCTGCCCGCCCTGCTGGAGAAGATCACCGACCGGGCGCCGTCCGCGCGGGTGATCGTGATGGGGTACCCGAAGGCGTTCTCCGAGGTCACCGGGGTCGGCGGGGACAACATCACGGTGGCGGACCAGCGCTGGCTGAACGCCCGCGCCTACGAGCTCGGGCAGCTCGTCCGGCAGTCGGCCGTCGAGGCGGACGCGCGGATCGTGGCGCGGCACGGCCGGGGGAGCGTGGAGTTCGTCGACGCCTACAGCGCGTTCGCCGGCCATGAGGCGGGCAGCGCGGACCCGTACATGAACGGCCTGGCACTGAACCTGTCGGCGCTGGAGGCCGAGCCGCGCAGCTTCCATCCGACGGCCGCCGGGCAGCACGCGCTGGCGCAGCTGTTCCTCGCGCAGATCCAGAAGGGCCCGGGCCGCCCGCTGTCCTGAAACGGCCACGATGCGACGTACGTCCCGGTCTGACGTGCGGCGACGTCCCTGCGGCACGCCCGTGGAAGGGGCGTGCCGCGCGCCGGAGCGCCGGTCCGGCTTCCAGAAAGACATGGATGTCTGTTTAGCTGTGCGGTGTCCGGTCGCTCCGACTCCTGGAAGTGAGCCCCGATGCCCAAGCTCCTGCGCAGGACCCTCGCCGCCGCGCTCGCCGCCGCGGGCCTGTCCGTGCCCGCGCTGCCCGCGCACGCCGCCTCCCCGGTGCCGCTCGGCGGCGGCTCCGGAATCGTCCAGCAGGTCAAGCAGGTCTCCGGCGGCGGCTACAGCTTCGAGCTGTGCACGCTGACCGCGATCGGCCACGACGCCGCCGGGAACCTGGTCGGCCTGACCAACGCGCACTGCTTCATCGACGCCGACGGCAACAAGCTCGTGGGCGACACGGTCTACGCCAACACCACCCCGGCCGGGACCCCCGGCTCGCCCGCCCCCGCCACGTTCGACTTCGACGCGACCATGGCGATCGGCCCGATCGGCAAGGTCACCTACGTCAGCGAACCCAACAACTACGCCTCCGGCGGCCCCCGTGGCCTGGACTACGCGGTCATCCAGCTCGACCCGGCCAAGGTCGCTCCGGCCGCGACCGTCGGCGCGCCGAACGGATCGACGACGATCGACTCGGTCGGCCAGGTCCCCGCGGCCGGCACCCGGATGTGCAAGCAGGGCCACACCACCGGCCTCACCTGCGGCGCCACGCTCGGCGCCGACGACCCGTGGTACTGGACGCTGATCTGGACGTGGGCGGGCGACTCCGGCGCGCCCGTCGTCAACGGGACGGCCCTGACCGGCTCGGCGTGGGGCGCCCAGCACTTCACGCCCATCGGGAGCATCCTCGCCGACATGAACGCGCACGGCGGTGTCGGCGCGGGCTTCCACGTCAGCTGACGGCCCCGGCCTCCCGCCGCCTCCTCGCGACCGCGGGGAGGCGGCGCCGTTTCTGGATCACGTCCGGTCGCGGGGGAGGGCGCGCTCGACGGCGAGGGCCACGAGGTCCTTCAGGTCGTGCTCGGCGAGGACGTCCGGCAGCGTCAGGTGCTCCACGACCAGCCAGTTCAGCGCGAGGTAGAGCAGCCGTACCGTGTCGGCGTCGCCGGGCAGGCCCGCCTCCAGGTGGTAGGCGATGTTGGCGTCCAGGTCCTGGCGCACCCGCTCGGTGAGGACGGCGCGAAGCTCGGGCCGGCGCGTCGCCTCCAGCCGCAGTTCGAGCAGGGCCAGGTAGCCGGTGCGGAACTCGGCGATCCGGCCGACCGTGTCCTGGAGCAGCGCGGTGACCTTGGCGGCGTCGCGCGGGCCCGCCAGGCCGCCCGCCATGGTCGCGGCGTCCGGCTGCAGCCGCTCGTAGATCCGGCCGCCCGCCTGGGTGAACAGGTCGTCGCGGTTGGCGAAGTAGTTCGACGCGGTCCCGGTGGGGACGCGGGCCTCGGCGTCCACGGCCCGGAACGTCAGCCCGCGCGCCCCCTCCCTGGCCAGGACCTCGATGGCGGCGTCCACCAGCGCCGCGCGCCGCTCCTCGTTCCTCCGCATTGACACCACTCCATGTGTAGTACTAAGTTCAAACCACTCCAACCAGAGTACTACGAACGGAGTTACTCATATGCGCAAGCTCGTCTACTACGTCGGCGTCAGCATCGACGGCTACATCGCCGGCCCCGGCGGGGAGATCGACTTCTATCCCCTCGGCGACGACACGACGGACTGGATCAAGGAGCGCCTTCCCGAGACCGTCCCGACGCACGTCCGCCCCCACCTCGGCGTGGACGCGGACGCGCCCGCCAAGCGGTTCGACACCCTCGTCATGGGGCTCGGCACGTACCGGCCGGCCCTCGACATCGGCGTCACCAGCCCGTACGCGCACATGCGCCAGTACGTCGTCTCCACCACCCTGCCCGCGATCGACGACCCCGCCGTGGACCTGGTCCGCGAACCCCTCGGCCTCGTCCGCGCCCTCAAGGCCGAGGACGGCGGCAAGGACATCTGGCTCTGCGGCGGCGGCCGGCTCGCCGCCGCGCTCCTCCCGGAGATCGACGAGATGATCGTCAAGAGCTACCCGGTCGTCGCCGGCGACGGCGTCCCCGCCTTCTCCGGCCGGTTCGACCCGACCCTGTTCACCCCCGAACACCGCGAATCCGCCGGGACCACCCAGATCACTTGGTTCTCCCGCAAGGGGTAGGACCATCGTGGGGGGAGGTGCCGATGAGCGTCACAGTGGCCCTCGCAGGAGACACGATGCTCGGACGCGGCGTGGCGGAGGAGATCGCCGTGTCCGGCCCGCACGGCCTGTTCGCCCGGGACGTGCGGGCCGTGTTCCACGAAGCCGATCTCGCCCTGCTGAACCTCGAATGCTGCGTGTCCGCGCGCGGAAGCCCCTGGGACGCGCCGGGCAAGCCGTTCCACTTCCGCGCGCCCCCGGAGGCCGTCGACGCGCTCCTCGACCTCGGTGTCGACTGCGTGAACCTCGCCAACAACCACGCGCTCGACTTCGGCCCGGACGCCCTGGAGGACACCCTCGCGCACCTCGAAGCGGCGGGCGTGCGCAGCGTCGGGGCGGGTCCCGGCGTCCGCGAGGCGCGCGAACCGGTGGTCCTGGAGGACGGCGGCCTCCGCATCGCCGTCGCCGGCTTCACCGACCACCCCGCCGACTTCGCCGCCGGGCCCGGGCGGCCGGGCGTCGCGCTCGCCGACCTGGAGCACGGCGTCCCCGCCTGGCTCCGCGACGAGATCCGCGATCTCGCGCGGGCGAACGACGCCGTCCTGGTCATGCCGCACTGGGGCCCCAACATGACCAGCGAGCCGCTCCGCTACGTCCGCCGGGCCGCGAAGGACCTGGTGGACGCGGGCGCCTCGCTCATCGCCGGCAGTTCCGCGCACGTCTTCCACGGCGTCGCCTGGCCTGTCCTGTTCGACATGGGCGACTTCATCGACGACTACGTGGTCTCCGACCTGCTGCGCAACGACCTGGGCCTGCTGTTCCTCGTCACCCTCGGGCCGGACGGGCCGTCCCGCGCCGAGGCCGTGCCGCTGCGCCTGGACTTCGCCCGCACCCGCCTCGCCGGGCCCGCCGACCGGAGCTGGATCTTCGACCGGTTCGCCGCCGCCTGCGCCGAGTTCGGCACCGCCGTCACCGTCGAGAACGACCGGCTCGTCGTCGCGGCGCCGTCCTAGAGCGGGTCTCCGAGCGGCCCGTACTCGTCCACCAGCGCCTCGGCCCAGTGCGCGGCCCAGTCCGGCCGGGTGCCGTCGGCGTCGGTGAACCCGTACTCCTCGTACAGCCCCCAGGTCGCCAGGGCCCGGCCCGACTTGTCCATGACGTCCGGGTCGGCGGCCAGCGCCGCGACGGCCCGCCCCAGATAGGCGGGGCTCTCGGAGTACGCGAAGTGCGGATCCCGCGCCGCCCCGTCCCGCCAGTTCCCCTCCGTGACGCCGAAATGGTCCAGGACCGCCTCGGACCGCAGGAAACCGGGCGTGATCGCCACCGCCGCCACCCCGTGCGGCCGCAGCTCCTCGGCCTGCGCGAACGCCAGTCGGATCACCGCCGACTTCGCCAGGTCGTAGAAGAACGAGCCCCGGTAGCGCGCCGTGTTCCCGTCCGTCACCTGCACCACCAGCCCCCGGCCGCGCGCCACCATCGGCGGGAGCGCGAACCGGGCGGTGATCACGTGCGTCTCCACGGCCTGCCGCAGCAGCCGCAGGCCCGTGCCGAGGTCCTGCTCCCACAGCGGCCGCTCCCAGTCGGTCAGCGGGTCGCCGCCCCACACCGAGTCGACCAGCACGTCGAGGCGCCCGTCGTGCTCCGCCGCGATCCGCTCGACCAGCGCGCGGACCTGCTCCGGATCGCTGTGGTCGGTGCGCACGGGCACGCCCGTCCCGCCCGCCTCCGTGACCAGCGCGGCGGTCTCCTCGATGGTCTCCCGCCGCCCGAGACCGGATCCGCCGGACGCGCTGCTGCGCCCGGACACGTACACCGTCGCGCCGGCGGCCCCGAGCTGCACGGCGATGCCCCGGCCGCCGCCCCGCGTGCCCCCGGCGACCAGCGCGACCTTGCCGGCCAGTGGACGATCCTCCATGATCCCTCCTTCATCACGCCAGATGCGGTGCCAGAGCGGCGTCCAGCTCGCGTTCGAGCCGCTCGGCCAGCGTCCCCCGCCGGTCGAGGGCCCAGCAGAGCCCGGCCCCCGAGGTGACGGCCTGGATCGACCCGGCGAGCGCCACGGCGTCCGTCCCGGCCCGCAGTGCCCCCTCCGCCACCGCCTCACCGAGCAGCGCCGCAATGACCCGCCCGTTCGCCTCGTGGACGGCGAGCGCGCGCGTGTGGAAGTCCGGATCCGTCAGGTCCATGCAGAGGAACGCCAGATGGTTGGCGTACTGCTCCGGCGTGGACATCGCCGACCACGACCGCCGCACGAACGCCCGCAACGCCACCAGCGCCGAGGCCTGCCCGTCGCGCGCTTGCTCGTGCAGTGTTTCGGCGTCCCGCACCGCCTCCTCGGCCAGTGCCAGCAGCAGCCCGCGCTTGGACCCGAAGCGCTGGACGAGCGTCCCCGGCACCAGCCCCACCTCGTCGGCCACCGCCGCGAGCGTCAGCCTTGCCGGACCGACCCGTCCGATCACCTCGACCGCCGCCCGCAGGATCACCGCATCGTCCACCCCTCGCGGCCGCCCCGCCATCGCACCTCCATTAATAAATGACTATGCATTTATTAAATCACGCCGCCTCGCTCTCGTGCCAGACGGCCCCTGCGCCAGATGGCCTCGTCGCGTGGGGCTCCGTGGCGTGGGGGCTCCGTGGCGTAGGGGCTCCGTGGCGTGGGGGCCTTGTGGCGTGGGGGCTTCGCGCTGCTGTGGCTCGGGGCTCTTGGTTCTTGGCTGTGCAGCGAGCAGCCTTCTGCAGGTCAGCAGTGTCGGACAGGGTGTTGGAGCGTTGTGGGGAGGGGCGATGGGGGGACGGGGTGATGGGGGAGGGTGTATCGGCAAGAGGGGTGTTCGGGAGATCGTGGATAAGGGTGTTCGGGTGGTGGGGTGGCGCTTGCGTACGGGGCCGCCCCTCCAAAGTCAAGGGCGCCTTCGGCGTC